>CAIUKZ010000219.1 GCA_903899865.1 uncultured Bacteroidales bacterium
CGGTCGGTGAGTGTAGTTATTTGATAATAGGGTCTGCGTTCCGCTATTTTCTCAAAAGCGCGATGTATATAACCAATGGTCTGCTCTGCATGCACGATGGTTTCTCCATTCATCGTCAAGATGTTTTGGAAAATACCGTGCGTGGCCGGGTGCGTAGGGCCGAGGTTCAGCGTGCTGTAAACCTTTTCGTCCTTTTTGGTTAAATCTAAATGGTGTTCCGAATTAATCGTCTTCATATATTGGTCTAAAATATATCGGCAAATGAATATTGTCTTGTTTCAGATAAGCAAGTGTAATCAAATTTATATAGTAAAATTGTCATGTAGTTTTACCAACAGACAATCCAGAATTTATTAATTATCAATTATCAATTATTCATTAAACTGCCCGTTTTCTATCTTCCAAAAAACGCATCATCTTTATCACTTCTAGTTGCATCTTCCAGCGGATATTCTTTCAGCATGGGGTGATAGTTCATAAATTCCACATTAAGTATTCGCTCAAGTTTTGGATGACCTACGAATATAATCCCAAAAAAGTCAAAAGTTTCACGTTCCATCCAGTTGGCACCCGAAAAGATTTCTACAATACTATCCAGATGTGGTGTGGCTTTTGGTACAAATGTTTTAATTCTTACGCGCTTATTCTCAACAAGATTGTGTAGGTGATATATCACACCCAATTCCAAGTCACTATCCGGATAATGAATGCCACATAAGTCAGTAAGAAAGATGAAATTCTCATGATCCTTTAAGAAGGCAATGATGCTTTTGATGGATGATGCCTCTACCACCAAAGTGAATATGTCGTGATTGGTTTCTTCTAACAGAATGGCTTCGTGAAACTGTGTATGAAGATTTTGAAATAATTCGTTGTTTTCCATTTTCTCGACTAGCTGTATTTTTCTTTCACTGGTTCTTTCTATTTATACATTTGACTGCATGATGCCATAGCTTTCCAAAAGTGCTTTGTATTCAGGACTATATCTTTTGCGCAGTGTTTCATTGCCTACCAACTCTTGAATTTTGATAAATCCATCAATAATTTGCTCTGGTCGGGGCGGGCACCCTGGCACATACACATCTACAGGCACCACTTTGTCTATGCCTTGAAGCACGCTGTAGGTGTCAAATATACCTCCACTCGAAGCACATGCACCCACTGCAATTACCCATCGGGGTTCTGCCATTTGTTCGTAAATTTGTTGCACTACTGGTGCCATCTTTTTTGCGATAGTACCCATCACCATGAGCAAATCGGCCTGACGAGGCGAAAAACTCAATCGCTCAGCACCAAATCGGCCAAGATCATAATGAGCAGCCATCGTGGCCATAAACTCAATTCCACAGCATGAGGTGGCAAATGGCAATGGCCAGATGGAATTCTTACGAGCCAAACCGATGGCTTTGTCCAATGTAGTTGCGAAGATACCTGGAGAAGTGAATCCTTCAGGTGCCTCTACTACGTTATATTTTGATGTATTGTTCATATCAAGCATTATAATGTGGTGTGACTTATAATAACTATTCTGGTCATTAATAGATTACTCCAAATCTTTGTTCCAGTCAAAAGCACCCTTTTTGTAAATATAAAAAAATCCAAATATAAACATCCCCATAAACAATAGCATGTATAGGAAGGCATTCCAATCAGCATTTTTAAAATTTACAGCCCAAGGATAAAAAAATATCACTTCGACATCAAAAAGTACAAAGAGAATCGCTATCAGAAAGTATTTAATGGAAAATGGAAAACGGGCATTGCCATGAATGTCAATACCACACTCAAAATTCTCCTCTTTTTTTAAGCTCCTAATGCGCTTGCGGGTACTTACAATAAGGTGTGTAGCCACCATAGTTAGCACTACGAACGACATGGCTACGAAAAATTGGATAAAAACTGGCTGATAGTCAGATGCAATATAGATCTTGTCCATGGTCATATTATTATTTGACTGCAAAATTAAAGAAAAATTTCTTTAATTGAAATTTTATAACACACATTCTATGAAAATAGTTCATATTTTTCTACTCAGTGTCTGCCAAATTCGAATTCTTACACTTATTTATTTTCGTGCTGTCTCTTTTATAATTAGACTTTTAGCCAATAGCTCTACTACAAATGGATTGTTGGAAGTTTGTTAGTATGTCAAAGTAATTTAAAAAGAATATAAATAGTAAATAAATGATGTTAAACTAGCAGAAAGCGATACATAAAGATATAAATATATGTATATTTGCAGAAAAATGACAATAAACACTTATTCCACTAAACACAATGCAATCGCTCTGCAAATATAATAATCCTGACTGCTATGGCACCAGAGAACTCGAGTTGTTACTTGAGCTAAGTTCTTTGCTTAGTAATAAGGATATTGACCTTGATGAAGTGATGAGTCTTATGGCCTCACACTTTGATGCTGAACGTATTATTCTAACAATACTCAACCGAGAGAACTCAAATATTGTCATCGAAGGTGCCTTCGGAATTTCAAAGCAAGAGAAGGATCAAGCAGTTTATCAAATAGGGCAAGGAATTATTGGAAAAGTCATTGAAACGGGCGAAGCCATTGAAATACTTAAAATAGGTGAGTCGAAGGAGTTCCTAAATTTGACGCAAGCACCCACCGTGGTGTCGGGTCAAGATGTATCATTTATCTGTACACCCATTCGCTACAAAGATCAAGTGATTGGTACCATGAGTTTTCATAAACTGTACAGCGGTGAGCTATCGTTTGACTACGATGTACGGTTGCTCAAGATTATTGGTAGCATGATAGGTCGCACCATGCGCCGAAGACAAGAATATGCAGAGGAGTTGGAGCAATTAGTCCGCGAAAACCAAACTCTGCGAGGTGAACTTCGCAACCGTATTTTGCCAGAGAAAATCAAAGGCAATTCCAGCAAAATGAATGAGGTGTTTTCTCTAATCGAAAGTGTAGCCTATACGGATGCTACTGTACTTATACGTGGTGAAAGTGGCGTGGGTAAGGAACTGGTGGCTGATGCTATTCACTACAATAGTCTGCGAAAAGACAAGCCATTTATCAAAGTCAATTGTGCTGCATTGCCCGAAAGTCTGATAGAAAGCGAATTGTTTGGGCACGAAAAGGGTTCTTTTACTGGTGCTACTGTTCAACGGATAGGCCGATTCGAAATGGCCAACGGTGGAACCATTTTTCTCGATGAATTTGGTGACATACCTCCTTCTACCCAAGTCAAACTGCTTCGTGTGCTTCAAGAGCGAGAGATAGAACGAGTGGGAGGAACCAAACCCATCAAAGTGGATGTCAGGGTGCTGTGTGCTACTAACCGCAATTTGGAGGAGCTCATCACCAAGGATAAATTTAGAGAAGACTTGTATTATCGGATCAATGTTTTTCCAATCTATATTCCCTCCCTTCGCGAGCGTATAAGTGATATACCCGTGTTGGCAGATTTTTTTATAGATAAATTCAACAAGCGACATGGCAAAAACATCATGAGAATCACCGCTTCGGCAATTGACACACTCATGGTCTATCACTGGCCAGGCAACATCCGTGAGTTGGAAAACTGCATTGAGCGTGCGTGCATCCTGTGCATGGATCAAGTGATACGCATCAACAATCTACCTGCTTCTTTACAGACGGCAGCGACTTCCAAAACCATGCAAGAAGGCACATTGGAAATCATTCTTGGCAAAATGGAAAAACAACTCATTGTAGATGCCCTCATATCTAGCAAAGGCAACGGTGCCAAAGCTGCAGAAGTGTTAGGACTCACTGAAAGAATGATGGGTATACGCATTAAAAAATATGGCATTGACCCTAAAAGGTTCAAAACCCGTGACTCTAAACATAAATCAGACGACATAGAATGAACGTTGAATTCACATATTGCGATTTTGAAAACCCAGATCACCTCAGATGTTTGGCACGGATGGTCAATCTCTACATGGCCGACCCGATGGGAGGAGATAGACAATTGTCAAAAATTGAACAACTGAGATTGGTGGATGGATTGGCTAATCATCCTACTGCTATCGTGTTGCTACAGTTGGCTGACAGCCAAGTAGTAGGCTATGCAGTGGGTTTTGTCAATTTTTCGACCTTCTTGGCAAAACCCATGCTCAACATACATGATTTTTTTGTTATGTCGGAGTTTCGTGGGCGGGGATTGGGGAATCAACTTATGAACCAACTAACGCTTATCGCTCAGGAAAAGAAATGTAAAAAAATAAGCCTGGAAGTTCGGTCTGACAATCTTGTAGCCCAACGAATATACAGCAACCAAGGCTTTGGAGCTTGTGAGCCTGAGATGTTTTTTTGGACTAAAACCTTGTAGAAAATATAACTATCTGGGAATAATTGAGCATAGTTATCCTGTCAAGTTGGGACAAGCTAACTGACAAAATTAAAACATTTATAACCAGATGAACCACCCATGACCGAATAATACCGTTTGCACAAACAATATAGTATCAATTTCGACTTCGTCTCATTAATACTATTTGTTTGAAGCAACGGCATTAACAACAGTATACATAAAAATGACTTTAGGTCATTTTATATGTACAGTTGGTATAAAAATTCAGGGCACACAAGGGAATTGAAAATCGAAGTAGTCAATGATTATTCACTACAATTCTTCTCTTAAAGTCCCCCTCGGGGGGATTTAGGGGGCTAAATTATATACACATGAAGATAGCTGTACCCGTGATGGATCTCAATCACAATCGATTTCAAATAGCCAATTCACTCAGTGTATTGGGGTATTTGTGCATTTTTGACATGGTCAAAAATGAACTCCGTTGGAAACAAACCATTGAATATGCACCCTCCATGGGTGAGTTGCTCCCTGAATTGAAAAAGCAGGATGTATCTGTCATTATTGTGAAGGATATTCTACCAATGGCACTACAGGTGCTTACTCACAAAGGGTTTCAAGTGTTTAAGGCAATAGGAGATAACCTTGAAGCCAATATATCATATTCTGTCAAAGGGGCATTGGAAGTGTATGACTATGAGCAGGCTTTGCAAAACACCAAAGGATGTGGTAGCAAATGCGACAGTTGTAGCACTGTTTGCAATTGACCCTGAATTTAAACCATCAGATAAATCACTTCACTTCTAATTCCAACCCATTATGAGTCTGAATAATGCACTTAAGTTTATTTCAAAGGTGGATACTGACGTGGATTTTAGAAAATCATGTTATCAGTACAAATCCCAACTTCACCTGCTCACCATGCTCAAAGAACATGATATGGGCTGTACGTATGACGAAATTCTGGATGCTTTCAATGTGCTGCTATTGCAGTGCAAAACCTACGAACAGGCTGGAAGGGTGAACGAAATCAAAGCGTGGTTTACCGTTTTTACCAAGATACAACAGGCATAAACCATTTTTGTATTGGACTAATTTTGGTTCTATACCGAATGAGGTGGGTGAAAAAAAATGAAATTTAAACCACAAATGGTCACAAAAGAAACCTAACACATTTAATACATAGATACATGGTAGAGACGTCGCATGCGGCGTCTGATAAATATTTTTGAACACAAAGTCACAAAGACACAAAGTCGCTATCGCCGAAGGCAAAATATCGCAAAGCAAATATCGCAAAGTAAATATCGCCGTAGGCTAATATCACGTAGTTAATATCGCCGTAGGCTAATATCGCAAAGCAAATATCGCCACAGGCAAATATCACGAAGTTAATATCGCGAAGCCACTATCGCCATAGGCATTTTACGCAAACCGACCTTCGATATCTTCTTGATTTAGAATGGTCATGATTATTTTTCCATCCGGGGTGTAGTTGCAATTAGAGCTTGCAAACAGTTTATCAATCAAGTCTGACATTTCCTCCTCTGTAAGTATTTGTCCTGCTTTTATTGCTGTGTTTTTTGCTAAAGTCAGGGCAATTGTTTCATTGATATCCACATGGATATCTGATGTTGAGTTGCTAGCTTTTGCTATCAATTCATCCAATAGTCCCAATGTGCTTCCCGTATTCAAGTGAGCGGGTACACCTTTGACAAGGTACGTTTTAGAGTCTATTTTTTCAAAATCGAAGCCTAAAGCGTGCAGCTCATTACTTATTTTTTCGAATACCTGGTAGGTGTGTTCTGAGAGCAACAACTCTTCTGGAAATAGCAATTGTTGCGAGTTGCCTGGTCTGTGCATCATCTGATGCATAAACTGATCAAACAAGATTCTTACGTGTGCTCTATGTTGATCTATCATCATCAAGCCCGACTTGATGCTGGTGAAGATAAATTTTTGTTTGTATTGAAAGTTTGCTTTTGTGACAATATCGGGGTGTTCTATCGTTTGTTGAATTGATTCGTTTTGAATTGCATGGGTGGAATATGCATTTAATTTTGAGTCAACTCGTGGCAATGTGCCGTTGTCAATATCACTATTTTTCTCAAAATCATCATATAGTTTGTTCCAATTAGTCACTGATGGTGACTTATATCCACCTCCATTACTTGACGATTGAAAAGGATTGTACGATGGATTGAAATTCGACCGTGGAGGTTCGATAGTTGTTGACGATCCGTTTGCAGGAATCGGAATAGCATCTTCTTGATCAAAGTCTATCGATGGTACAATGTTAAACTTTCCGAGAGCCTCCTTCACTGCCGATGAAAGTATGGACCAGATGGGTTGCTCATTTTCGAATTTTATTTCTGTTTTGGTGGGGTGGATGTTTACATCGATAGTCTGTGGATCCACATCAAAGTAGATGAAATAGTCAGGACTGTCTGACAATTGAATCATTTGGCTGTAAGCTGTTGTCACTGCTTTGTGAAAATAGGGGTGACGCATGTACCGCCCATTTACAAAGAAGTATTGGGATGCATTTTTTTGTGCATGTTCAGGTTTGCCCACATAGCCATAAATGCTAACAAGCGTAGTAGCTGTTTCGATGGACAACCACTGTTGCTGCCAAGCTTTTGATTTTTGTTTTCCAAATACATTGGATATTCTTACTCGATGGTTGGTAGCTGGAAGATTGAAAATCTCTTCATCACCATCATACAGGAAAAATTCAACCGTAGGATTGACCAGGACAATGCGATAAAATTCAGTGAGAATATGGCCCTTTTCGGTGGTGTCTGTTTTTAAAAACCTGCGTCTGGCAGGGACGTTGAAGAATAGGTTTTTTATCGAAAATGTGGTTCCCACTTCACATTGAACTTGTTCCTGTGCAAAAATCCGTGTTCCTGCAATTTCGATTTTCACACCTAGTTCATCCTCAGTTCTACGGGTGCGTAGTTCCACTTGCGCTACTGCAGCTATGGATGCCAAAGCTTCACCTCTGAAGCCCATTGTCTTGAGTGAAAACAAATCATCTGCACTTGATATTTTGGATGTGGCATGTCGCTCGAAAGCCATGCGGGCATCGGTCTGGCTCATTCCTTTCCCATTGTCAATGATTTGGATCAATGTCCGCCCTGCGTCTTTAATGACAACTTTGATCGAAGTTGCACCTGCATCCAGTGAGTTTTCCACCAGTTCCTTCAATACAGAAGCAGGCCGCTGAATAACTTCACCGGCCGCTATTTGGTTTGCTACTGAATCGGGTAAAAGATGGATAATATCACTCATGTGAAGTGTTGTAAAAGTCTGATATTGGAAGGTTTATTACTAGTATTGTTTACTCCACAAATCAAAATATTTGGTCTGTAACTTGATTAGATGGTATGAGTGCAGCTCAAAGTCAAGAAAAAAGTCCCCCTTGGGCGATTTACGGGGCTCATTTTACCCACTAATTATACTTGCCCTTGAATTTTACATCTGCATCATTTACAAATTGTCGAATATTTTGTTCGTCTTTCATTTTGCAAATCATCAGTACATTGTCTGATTCTGCAACAATATATCCTTCTAAATCTTGGATAACGGCTAATTTATTCTCTGGAAGTACTACAATATTTCCCTTGCTTTGATAAAATGTTGAATTACTTTTTAATGTAACATTTGCATTTTCATCTTTGGTAGAAATATCGTACAGCGAACCCCATGTACCCAAGTCAGACCATCCAAAGTCAGAACAAAGTACATGAACATTGTCTGCTTTCTCTAGGATGCCATAATCTATCGAGATATTTGGGCATGACTGATACATATTGTCAATAAAGTCTTGCTCCTCAGCAGTATTGAAAATATCCTTACCTGCTTCAAATTTTGTTGCCACCGCTGGAAGTAACTCGCTGAATGCTTTGTCAATAGCTTTTAGATTCCAAAGAAAGATACCTGAGTTCCATACAAATTCTCCCGATTCATAGAAAACCTGAGCAAGCTCAGCATTTGGTTTTTCGGTAAAAGTTTTTACTTTTCGCAAGTTGGTTTTACCTTCACTTACCTGTATATAACCATACCCAGTTTCTGGTCGTGTGGGTTTCATACCAAGTGTTAGTAATGCATCATTTTTTTCGATAAAATCAAGTCCAGTCTTAAGCGTATCGATAAACTCATATTCCTGCAAAATAAGGTGATCAGAAGGTGCAACAATGATATTTGCATTTTCCTCTATTGCCTTGATCCTATTTACAGCATAAGCTATACAAGGAGCGGTATTTCTACGATTTGGTTCTAGCAGTATTTGACTGGGTTTAATTTCAGGAAGTTGTTCCAGAATTAAGTCCTTGTAAATCGTGTTTGATACTATGAGTATATTTTCAGCAGGCACCAAATGTCTAAACCTATCAAAGGTAAGTTGGAGTAACGAACGACCAGTCCCAAAGAAGTCTAGAAACTGTTTAGGTCTCTCATTTCTGCTGAATGGCCAAAATCGACTCCCGATTCCACCTGCCATAATTACGCAATAGTTTGGATTCATAATTTAATGAAATTAGTTCGTATCGCTTTGGAAAGCAATAAGATAACATGAATAATATCTATAAACAAATCTGAAAGCAACAAGGTTGTTTTTCAATCGAAAAACAACCTTGTTTATAGTTTAATTCTATCAAAGATTATAGGACTTCCTCTGTTTCACGTACATCAATGTCTAGCACATTACGACGAGCATCTACTTTCTTGTCATACTCATCACGTGAATATACTAAGATTTTGTCAAAGTCACGCTGTCCTGTTCCGGCTGGTATCAAGTGTCCGCAGATTACATTTTCTTTCATACCTTCCAGTCTATCTACTTTACCGTTGATAGCAGCATCGTTCAATACTTTTGTAGTTTCTTGGAACGAAGCAGCTGACATAAAGCTGTTAGTTTGAAGTGCTGCACGGGTGATTCCTTGTAGAATCTGATTGGATGTAGCAGCTATTGCTTCACGTGTTTCTACAATTTTCATGTCTCTACGTTTAAGCATACTGTTTTCATCTCTCAGCTTACGAGCTGTAATGATCTGACCTGGTTTCAAAGTGGTTGAATCTCCTGCATCCAAAATCACTCGTTTGCCCCAGATACGGTCATTTTCTTCCATAAACTCATGTTTGTCAACAATTTGTTTTTCTAGGAAGCGAGTATCACCTTGTTCCAAAATTTCTACTTTACGCATCATTTGGCGAACAATTACCTCAAAGTGTTTATCATTGATTTTCACACCTTGTAGACGGTATACGTCCTGCACTTCGTTTACAATATAATCTTGAACGGCTGTTGGCCCTTTGATCATTAAGATATCAGAAGGTGTAGTAGCACCATCCGAAAGCGGCGTTCCTGCACGTACGAAGTCATTTTCTTGTACCAATATCTGACGAGAAAGTGGAATCATGTACTTCTTCACCTCACCTGTTTTAGAGGTTACAGTCAATTCGCGGTTACCACGTTTGATTTTTCCGAAGGTCACCTCACCATCTATTTCAGCTACAACAGCTGGATTGGATGGATTACGTGCTTCAAATAACTCAGTCACACGTGGAAGACCACCGGTGATATCACCCGCTTTACCCACAGCACGAGGTATTTTTACAAGCATTTGACCAGTCTTAATCTTGTCACCATTGTCTAACACAAGGTGGGCACCCACTGGTAAGTTGTATGTACGAAGGATAGAACCATCTTTTGCCACAATGTGTGCACTTGGTACTTTATTACGATCTTTGGATTCGATGATAATCTTTTCACGTAGTCCAGTAGCATCATCGGTTTCAGTCTTGAAGGTTACGTTTTCTACTACATCTTCAAACTCTATTTTACCTTCTGTCTCTGAAATAATTACCGCATTAAATGGATCCCATTCGCAGACCAATTGACCTTTAGCTCCAGTTTCGCCCTCTTTTACATAAAGCTTAGAACCATAAGGAATATTTTGTGTAGTAAGTGCAATTTTAGTATTTAGGTCAATCACACGCATTTCTGCAAGACGACTTACCACCACTTGATAAATATTGTTGTTTTCGTCTTTTGCATCTACGGTACGTAGCTCATCAAATTCTAAGCGACCATCGTAGCGAAGTACAATTTTTGATTCAGCTGCAATATTGGATGCAATACCCCCAACGTGGAATGTACGAAGTGTCAACTGTGTACCTGGCTCACCGATAGATTGAGCTGCAATTACACCCACCGCTTCTCCAATATGAACCATCTTGTTGCTTGCCAAGTTACGTCCGTAACATTTAGCACATACTCCTTTTCGTGATTCGCAAGTAAGTACCGAACGAATTTCTACACGTTCAATAGGTGATTCTTGAATAGATTTTGCTGCAGATTCGATGATTTGTTCTCCAGAAGCTACTATCAATTCACCTGTCAATGGATGATAGATGTCATGAACAGATACACGACCAAGGATACGCTCATAAAGTGACGAAATAACATCTTCGTTGTTTTTCATCTCAGTAGCGATCAATCCACGAAGTGTTCCGCAGTCATCTTCATTAATAATCACATCATGCGATACGTCCACCAGACGACGAGTCAAATAACCCGCATCAGCAGTTTTCAAAGCCGTATCCGCAAGACCCTTACGAGCACCGTGAGTAGAAATAAAGTACTCAAGTACCGAAAGTCCTTCCTTAAAGTTAGAAAGAATAGGGTTTTCAATAATTTGACCACCTTCTGCTCCTGACTTTTGAGGTTTTGCCATCAAACCACGCATACCTGACAACTGACGAATCTGCTCTTTAGATCCACGAGCACCAGAGTCCAACATCATGTAAACAGAGTTGAATCCTTGATTGTCGCTTGAAAGTTGCTTCATCAAAATGTTAGACAACTTAGAGTTGATGTGCGTCCAAGTATCAATAATTTGGTTGTAACGCTCATTGAAAGTAATGAATCCCATGTTATAGTTATTCAAAATTTCTTCCACTTCAGCATTACCTTCTTTTACCAATGCATCTTTTTCGGCAGGAATAATTACGTCATTCAAGTTAAAGGAAAGACCTCCCTTGAATGCCATCATGTAACCCAAATCTTTGATATCATCAAGGAACTGAGCAGTACGAGCTACTCCACATGCCTCGATTACTGTACCAATGATATCACGCAATGATTTTTTTGAAAGTAGTTCATTGATATATCCTACTTGAGCTGGTACGCATTTGTTGAAAAGAATACGACCTACTGTGGTTTCAATGATGGTATCCACCAATTCTTTTTTCGCATTCAAATCCTTCGTTTTCACCTTGATCCAAGAGTGGAGTGCCACTTTTTTCTCATTATAGGCTATTTCGGCTTCTTCCGGAGAATAGAAAATCAATCCTTCTCCAAGTGCACCTGTACGAGGTTTGGTAATATAATATAGACCCAAAACCATGTCTTGTGATGGAACCGTAATAGGTGCACCATTTGCAGGGTTCAAGATGTTGTGAGATGCAAGCATCAGCATTTGTGCTTCTAAACAAGCTTCGTTACCAAGTGGTAAGTGTACCGCCATCTGGTCACCATCAAAGTCGGCATTGAATGCAGTACATGAAAGTGGGTGAAGTTGAATAGCTTTTCCTTCAATCATTTTTGGTTGGAAAGCCTGAATACCCAAACGGTGAAGCGTTGGAGCACGGTTTAGTAATACGGGATGTCCTTTCATCACGTACTCTAAAATATCCCAAATTACAGGGTCTTTGCGATCAACAATCTTTTTCGCTGATTTTACCGTTTTTACAATGCCGCGTTCTATTAATTTGCGGATGACAAACGGTTTATATAGTTCGGCTGCCATGTCTTTAGGCAAACCGCATTCGTGCATTTTTAATTCTGGTCCTACGACGATTACCGAACGAGCTGAATAATCCACACGTTTACCCAGCAAGTTTTGACGGAAACGACCTTGCTTTCCTTTCAATGAATCAGAAAGTGATTTCAATGGACGGTTAGCATCAGTTTTTACAGCACTTGATTTACGTGAGTTGTCAAACAATGAATCCACAGCCTCTTGAAGCATACGTTTTTCATTACGTAGGATTACTTCTGGAGCTTTGATTTCAATCAGACGTTTCAGACGGTTATTACGAATAATCACACGGCGATACAAGTCATTCAAATCCGATGTTGCAAATCGACCACCATCTAGTGGCACCAATGGACGCAATTCGGGTGGAATAACTGGTATTATCTTGATAATCATCCACTCTGGCTTATTTCTAAGTTTAGAGGCACGGAATGATTCTACGATTTGAAGACGTTTTAATGCTTCATTTTTGCGTTGTTGTGAAGTGTCATTATTGGCTTTATGACGTAGGTCATACGACAATGCATCCAAGTCTAAACGCGCTAATAAATCATAAACTGCATCAGCACCCATTTTGGCGATGAATTTGTTTGGATCTGTATCTTCCAACAATTGGTTCTCGCGTGGCAGAGCCTCCAAGATATCCAAGTATTCATCCTCGCTAAGTAGTTCACCCAATGCGATATTTTCACCATTTTCAAGAATACCTCCTTGAATGATGACATATTTTTCGTAATAGATGATTGAATCTAGTTTTTTGGTGGGCATTCCAAGTAAGTAGCCAATTTTATTTGGCAACGAACGGAAATACCAGATGTGTGCTACCGGCACTACCAATTGGATGTGACCCATGCGCTCACGACGTACTTTTTTCTCTGTCACTTCCACCCCACAGCGGTCGCAGACAATGCCTTTGTAACGAATACGTTTGTATTTACCACAATGACATTCGAAGTCCTTAGTAGGACCAAAAATGCGCTCGCAGAACAATCCGTCACGCTCTGGTTTGTATGTACGATAGTTGATGGTTTCAGGCTTTAGGACCTCACCACTAGATAATTTTAGAATTTCCTCTGGCGATGCTAAGCCAATGGATATTTTATTAAAATTAC
>CAIUKZ010000220.1 GCA_903899865.1 uncultured Bacteroidales bacterium
ATCGATATACGATTATCTCTCAGCCAAAGCTGATTTGGAGAAACTATTAGGAATCAATACTAACATCAAATAAACAAGAATAATATTATAAAATTGAAATGATATGAGACGAATTAATCAATTTGGAATTTTGGTTTTTGCAATGACCCTCCTAGTGGTCTCTTGTAAGAAAAATGAAAATGCAAAAGTAGAAACTGTGGAGGTTCCTAAAGTAAAGGTGCAGGAAGCAGTGCTACGCAATGTGGAACAAAGCTATGAATTAACCGCTACCGTTCAGCCAGAAGTGAAGAACAATATCTCGCCTTCAGCTCCAGGTCGTATCCGACAAATTTTCGTAAAAGTTGGTTCTAGGGTAGTGAAAGGTCAGAAGCTAGTACAAATGGACGCTGTGAATTTATCAACATCTGATACACAGATTGAAAACATGCGAAGAATGTACAAGCGTACCAAAGAGCTATTCGCAGTAGGTGGTGCATCTCAACAAGACTTGGACAATGCAAAACTTCAATTGGATGTGGCAGAAAATAATCAAAAGAACTTGACTGAAAACACTACATTAGTAAGCCCTATCACAGGTATTATAACTGCCAGAAACTATGATGATGGCGATGTGAGTAATCCTCAGTCACCCATTCTAACTGTGATGCAAGTGAACCCAGTGAAAATAGTTATAAATGTATCGGAGTCTTTTTATTCACAGGTAAAAATTGGTATGCCTGTAGAAGTGAAGTTTGATGTGTTTCAGGCTTCTCATTTTGAAGGTAAAGTGAGCCTAATATATCCTACCATTGATGAACGTTCACGCACATTTGCCGCTGAAATAAAACTTAGCAATCCGAGTGGAAAAATATTGCCAGGTATGTTTGCTCGGGTAAAAATGGAGTTTGGAGCTGCTCAAAGGGTGATGGCTCCAGATCAATCCATTGTGAAACAAACAGGCTCAGGCGCTAAGTTTATCTATGTGTTGAGTGATAATAAAGTAGAGTTCAGACAAGTAGAAGTTGGGCGTAGAGTGGATGATTTGGTTGAAATCCTATCTGGCATCAATCAAGGAGAAAAATTAGTAGTTTCAGGTCAATCTAAATTGTCTGATGGATGTGAAGTTAATGTTATAAAGTAGTATCAATTAATAAAATACATACACCATGAGTTTATATGAAAGTGCGGTAAAAAAGCCTGTAATGACAGCCCTCGTATTTGTAGGGGTGATTGTCTTAGGTCTTTTTGCCTTCAAGAAGCTCCCCATTGATTTATTACCAAAGATAGAAACCAATTCTATCATGGTACTGACCACCTATAATGGGGCAAGTGCTACCGACGTTGAAACCAATGTTACTAGACCGCTGGAAAATTCCCTAAATACTGTATCCAATCTTAAAAGTATCAAATCTACTTCTAGGGAAAACCGTTCAATCATAACCTTAGAGTTTGATTATGGCTTGGATATCAATGTGGTAACTAATGACATTAGAAATAAATTGGACATGGTGAAATCCTATCTGCCAGATGGGGTGCAAGATCCAGTTATTTTTAAGTTTAGCACAGATATGATTCCTGTGTTGATGCTTACTGCCACAGCTGATAAGAGTTTGCCTGGTTTGTACAAGATTTTGGATAATAATGTGGCCAACCCATTGGCTCGTATCAATGGTGTGGGTTCGGTGTCCATTATTGGTGCTCCACAGCGTGAAATTCAAGTCTATGTTGATCCCATAAAACTGGAAGCCTACAAACTGACTATTGAACAGTTGGCTCAGTTTATCCGAATGGAGAATGTGAATACACCAGCTGGGTCGATGGATGTGGGTAGTCAAACTTACTCCTTGAGGGTAGAGGGTGAATTTAAAGATGCTAGCGAATTAAATAAAATTGTAGTTGGTCATGCTGGTGGAAAAGTAATTTACCTTTCGGATGTAGCAGTAATCAAGGATGGGAGTGAAGAGCGAACTCAACAAAGTTTTCGCAATGGCATTCAAGGTGCATCACTGATTGTACAAAAGCAATCGGGAGCCAATACGGTGCAAATAGCTAAGGCTGTGATGGCTGAATTGCCCAATATACAGAAAAATCTTCCGTCGGATATTAAGCTTGAAGTGGCTTTTGATACTGCCGAAAGTATTATCCAAACCATAGATGGATTGACAGAAACGGTGGTGTATGCATTGATTTTTGTGGTATTGGTGGTGCTGTTTTTTCTTGGTAGATGGAGAGCTACCATTATCATTGTACTTACTATTCCTGTATCACTGATTGCAGCATTTATTTATCTTGGTTTTACTGGTGGTACTATTAATATTATCTCCTTAAGCTCCATCTCTCTGGCCATTGGACTGGTGGTGGACGATGCCATTGTGGTGTTGGAAAATATTACCACACACATCGAAAAGGGTAGCAGACCTCTTAGTGCAGCTATTCATGCTACCAATGAAGTTGCTTTATCCATTATCGCGTCTACATTAACCATTATTGCTGTGTTCTTTCCGCTTACTATGATACCTGGTATGGCAGGGGTGATGTTTGCACAACTTGGATGGATGGTTACTATCATCATTACTGTGTCCATGATTTGTGCTTTGACTCTGACTCCGATGATGGCCTCTAAGATGATGCGTTTGAACCCCAAAAGAAGCAAGTGGTTTACCAAATTATATGGTCCTATCGAGCGATTCTTGGGTTGGTTAGATAATTCTTATGCCAATATTGTCAATTGGGGGGCTAGGCATCGGTGGAAAGTAATGGGATTTGCAACCTTGTTTTTTATGTTGAGTTTAGTGCCAGCTTTTATGGGATTGATCGGTACTGAAAACTTTCCTGCAGAGGACAATGGTAGGATAGCGGCAAGTGTAGAAATGCCAGTTGGAACTAAAATGCAGATTACCAGAGATGTGTCTGCAAAGTTGGTTAAATTGTGGAGAAGCAAATATCCAGAAATGCAGATGGTGAATTTCTCTGTAGGGCAGGCAAGTAGTAAGAATGTGTTTGGCTCTTTTCAGGCCAATGGTGCAAATCTGGCATCATTTAATGTCACACTGTCGAAGTTAAACGAAAGAAAAAGATCCATGTTTGAAATATGCGATAGCATGAGACACGACATGGAGCAAATGCCCGAAATACGCAAATTTACAGTTATTGCTGGAGGTGGAATGAACATGATGGGTGGTCAATCTACTTTAGATTTGGAGATTTATGGCTATGATTTTGCACATACAGACAAAGTAGCAGCGGAGATGGCTAAGCGAATGAAAAAAATTCCTGGATTGGTTAACGTTAGTGTTAGTCGTCAAGACTATACACCAGAATATCAAGTAGAATTTGATAGAGAAAAGTTAGCTTCCAATGGGTTGAATATTGCTACGGCTTCAAGCTATTTGAACAATCGCATTAATGGAATGACAGCGTCACTGTTTAGAGAAGATGGCGAAGAATATAGTATTGTGGTGGCTTATGCTCCTGAGTTCAAGAAGTCCATTGAAGATGTGGAGAATATCATGATTTATAATCAACAAGGTCAATCCATTCGGTTGAAGGATTTGGGTAAAGTAGTTGAGCGCTTAACTCCACCTACCATAGAGCGAAAAAATCGTCAACGCATCATTACCGTCTCATCTTCAGTGTCTGGAGCTACTTTAGATAAAGTGGTAAAAGATTTGAACAATGAATTGGCAAAAGTAGAAATACCACAAGATGTCAACACAAAGATAGGTGGGGCTTTTAAAGATCAGCAGGAGTCTTTCTCTGATTTAGGTAGTCTGCTATTGATTATCATTTTGCTTGTTTTTATTGTAATGGCATCACAGTTCGAATCATTGACTTACCCATTTATCATCATGTTCTCTGTACCATTTGGTATTTCAGGGGTAATTATAGCTCTGGCCATTACAGGAAGTACGTTCAACGTTATGACTTTCGTAGGTGTAATCATGCTGGTAGGTATCGTAGTGAAAAATGGTATCGTGTTGGTGGATTATATCAACCTCAATCGTGAACGCGGCATGGGTGTGATACAAGCCGTGGTAAAAGGCGGTAAATCACGTTTACGTCCGGTATTGATGACCACTCTTACGGCTGTGTTGGGTATGCTTCCACTAGCATTGAGCAAAAGTGAAGGTTCTGAGATGTGGCGACCAATGGCTATCACTGTGATCGGAGGACTTACTGTTTCCACGGTTTTGACACTGATAGTAATCCCAACTTTGTACGCTATATTTGCTGGTGTAGGAGTAAGGCGCAATCATAGACGCATTCTAAGAAAAGCCTTAGAGAAGGAAAATACAAATAACAATTAATAGTCAATAATAAATTTAGTCACAACTATCCCCTCTGAAAGTCCCCCATCGGGGGATTTAGGGGGCTAAATTATAAACAGATGAAATCAATATTTATATCATTTGATCAAGCTTATCATGAGCAGATTTTGGATGTGCTAAGTGCCAATAATGTTCGAGGATTTACAGGCTGGCAAGAGGTGCAGGGTAGAGGAACTAAAACGGGAGAACCCCGTTTGGGAACTCATGCTTGGCCTTCGTTGAATGCTGCTATGATGACCATCGTAGAAGACGAAAAGGTAAAACCCATTTTAGATAATCTTCGAGCACTCGATGCTACTTCCAAAACCATGGGAATTCGTGCATTTGTCTGGAATATCGAAGATGGTATGTAAGATTTAGTTGACAAGTAAACGAGTTAACAGGTAAACAAGTTGACGAGTAAACAGTAATAAACAAAATCGCCTCAAGAATTTTTTCTTGGGGCGATTTTTTTTGGGGGGATTTACCACGATTCTCCATGTATGTCACCCCTTGCAG
>CAIUKZ010000221.1 GCA_903899865.1 uncultured Bacteroidales bacterium
ACTTTAAGAGAAGAATAGTAATGCTTAATCATTGACTAGGTAGATTTTCAATTCACACGCATGTCCAAAATTTTTATTTTGGACATGCGTGTTTCATTTGAATATTCAACCACGTAGTTATAATTTGAGTCTCTTATGAATGCCGTAGGTATTCCATGTTAATAGCATTGATATTGATAAATCCATATTCGACCCCATCGGGGTCGTACCTATCGCATAATCGTTTGAGGCTATACACATTTGAACCCGCTGGGTTCCATTCTTTGGTGTTCATTTGTGGTTTTTGCGTATTTTGCGTTCTAGCATAGAAGATTCAACCACATAGGGACATAGGATGGCGATAGAAGTTTGGTTTATTTCTGCAAGAAAGTACACATAGTAGATTTGCTATGTATCTATGTGGGCTATGTGGTTATAAACCAGCGTTAATTTGTGCGTTTTGCGTATTTTGCGTACCAACAATGAGATTTAACCACAGATGTGCATCAGGATATTGAATACATCAATGGCTGACAAATAACGATGATTGTTAATGTCAGCCATTGGTGTTTACTAAAAGTCTTTAGGTTTATTGTATTAATATCCGATACGTTTTGGTGTTGCCATTCGCATCAATTAATTTTCCTGTATATACGCCCACTGTTAATCCATGTTGTATATCAACACTTTCTGACTTGATGGTTGTAGATTTTAATTTTAGACCATTATTATCATAAATCTCAAAAACAAGCTTTTCATAATCTTCAGGCATATATCCAGTGGTATGAATATTTAATGTCGAATTTGCTCTTGACGGATTGGGATAGATGCTAAAAACCTTGTTTTTTGGTAAATTGAATGTTTTTGAGCAGCTATTCACTATTTCGCCTTTAGTAGTAGTGACTTGTAAACTATACTCGCCAACCAACCCTTTTTCTTCATAATAAAACTGTTTATTAGCTCCGGGTAGCATCACACCGTCTTTGTACCACTGATAAGTGAGGAATTCTTGATCGATGTTGTCGCAAATGATAACATCACCAAACTTATGCACAAGATGCTCATCCGCCAAATTGACTGTAAAACTGAAAGGAAACTCTTCACTTTCAATTTCCAATATATTCTTAAAACGCAGATAACCTTTGTATTCTCCATATTCTACACCAGCAGGGATGTTCAGTTTTATGGTTCCATGCTGTTGAGTTGATAGCGACTGATAATTTTGGTCTACAAATCCTGCCTTATGTGCGACTGTGTCAAATCGTAATTTGAAGTCTTTAATATCGCCCGATAACAAGTTGTATTCTAGGTGAGTTTCTTCGCCTTCACATAAATTTTTCAGACTCTTCAGTGTAGAGACCTTCATTTGATCCAGGATGCGACCATCAGTGATGACACTGTCTATGGGTGCCAGGTAATTGGAACTCAACGCGCCTGTGAGCTGATGAGTAATTCGTATTGATTTTCCTGTCCCTACATTCGAATTATCATAATTGGCAGTGGATAGCAAACTAACACTCGATTGGTCGGCAGGTAGCAAGCCGACTAGTTGTCCAGTGGTTAAAATCTTAGCTACTGTAGTGCCATCTTGCATTTTGTCTTTTTGCAGACTGATCACGGTTGCTGTTAGGCGTTTGGGAGTTATTTCACCTACCCAATTGGTATAGGCAGGAGCAATGTAATTAGCCGATTTACTCCCTGATAGGCTATACACGAGGCTAATGTTTTTATTAGTTCCTGCAAGCGCATTGTCAAATTTGCCTACAATATTTAATGCTACATCTGCCGAATCGCTAACCAAAACACCAATTATTTTACCTGTTTTATAGGTTAACTTATCTGTTCCGTCATAAATTTTACTCAACACCAAAGTGCTTAAAGTTACACTAATTTGTTTTGGCAAAATGGAAGCAGACACAGTGGTTGGTTGCGTGATTTTATAGTTCGTCATGCTTAGTCCTTGTAAGCCGTATTTGGTGGTAATGTTAATGCCAGTAGCACTTTGTGTACTTACAAAATGAAAGGTGCTAGCTGTCAATTGCAAGTCGTCACCACTGATTACATTTGTTAGAATGCCTCCTTGTACCTGAGCCATGTCTGTTCCGTCATATATTTTGTCCACCCCTTTGCAGCCAGTCACACTCACACTTCGCGGAGTGATATCAGCTTTAAGGTCTGTAGGAGGAATCAAGGTGTAATTATCAATATCAGCACCTATCAATTTACAATTCACGTTGATTGAAATATCTACACCAACGTTCTTTTGTATAAAGTCGCCCACCACAGAATCCAACTTCACATCGTCGCCATACATCACACCATTTAATTTTGCGTCACGGAGTGTGGCCACAGTGGTACCATCGTATTCTTTGTCGTCGGCACGTGCCGATGCTGTCAGTGCTATCAATACAGAGGTTCGAGTGATTACACCTGCAGAATTAGATACGTAGTTGACAGTATAATTCTTGCCTCCATTTCCGTCGTTGATAACCATTCCCGAAGGGGTTAGAACTTTTCCTGTGCCTATTTTTCTGGTATCATATTTCTGAATAGGTAGAGAGTCTATTTTGTCCGACATGATTAAACTTCCAGTCAGTAGTGGTGTAACGCTCGAAGAGGTGTTACCGTCGTAACTTTTAGTGTCGGGCTGAGCGGTCACAGTCAGTGGTAAAGCGGTGATGATACCATTGGCATTGATATATTTAACCAAATAGTTCAGCCCTTGATTACCATCTTCTATTTCCATCCCATAAGGTATCAATTTCTTATCGGTACCTGCATGTTGTGTGTCAAATTTTTGTGACGGATGGGTGATGATTGAGTCGCCTGCAATTAGTTTACCCGTAAGCGTTGGTGTCTTAGATGACACTGTGCCACCATCATAAGTGCGCGTATCTGATGTGGCAAGTACGTCTAATGTCAATGGAACTATTTCGCCCACACTGGTGGTTGACTTAGGTGGGGCATATTTGCTTGCGTCTTTACCTGTCAGAGAATACTTTACGGTTATCGTCTTATTGGTTCCAGCGTTTGAATTTTCATAATCTGCATTGATTAATAATTGTACATCGTCTTTACTGTCTTTGCCAGATAGAGCACCCGAACTGAACAATGCAGTAGTGGTCTTGTCGTACACCTTGCTTGCTATTACCGAAACAGATGGGGTGATGCGCAATGGCGTTTTACCCGCTTGAGTAATCAGAATGGTTTTGGGCTGAGCACCAGGTGCCGAGATGGTAATGATAGCTATACGAGGTACCGTATCTGGATTGGTAGTGGCAGTGTATACCAATGTACTATCTGTAGTAGGAACAGACGGATCCAGATGTAGCCAGCTTTGGTCTGATGTGGCTGTCCACGTAGTATTGGTGGGAACAGCCACACTATCTTTGCTGTTTTCACCTGCCCCTATACTACCAGTGCCCACTGTGATATTTATTTCAGGGTCACCAGCATCTTGAATTACTGTCACCTTTTGAGAGCTTGCACCCGGTGCACTGATGGTAACTGTGCCAGTGCGAGGAGTGATATAAGGGTTTTTGGTCAATGCGGTGAACGTGACGATTCCGTTGCCCGAAGTGGCAGTAGAAGGATCTACACTTATCCATGGCGCATCCGAAGTCGGAGTCCAGACCGTGTTGGAAAATACAGAAATCTTTGCAGTGCCTTTGCTGCCAGCAAATTTGGCCACATGTATGGTAGTGTCCGAAAGCCAAAATCCATTGCCCTCGATGATGTGTTTAAAGTCTTTCCACTGAGGAGCAGTGGCGTATAAGGATCTTGTACCTGCAGGCACATAAAGTGTACAACTATCTTTGTTTACATTAAAAAACACTTTGCTATTAGCACCCAACGCCGGTGGGATAAGCATCTCTGCCGTGATGGTTGACAGGCTATGGCAATTGTAAAATGCGCCAGCTCCGATATTTTCTAAAGTCGGAGGAAGTAAAAGCGAGTTAAGATTATGACATTCTCTGAATGCGTTAGACTCTATATCTTCTACGGCGTCAGGAATATGAAGTGGTCCAGAAATATTTAGGCAGTTTTTAAATGTATTGGGTTCGATGGCTGTTACCGTAGGTGAGATGATTAATTCTCCTGTAAGTCCATCACAGCCTACAAATGCTCCCTCACCAATAGTAGCCACATTAGATGGTATTGTAAGCTGACCACTCAAGCCAGTACAGTCTGAAAACGCAAAATCACCAATGGCATCTATGCTGTCGTTGAACACAATATGCTCTAATCCAGCACATCCCCCAAAAGCGCCTGCACCTATCACCTCTAGTGAATCAGGGAGAGTAAGTACACCTGTGAATCCTGTACAGTTAGAGAATGCTTCTTCGCCGATAAACTGAACAGAAGGGGGAGTATAAGCGTGCCTGTTAGTTCCGTACAGTCGTCAAATGCCCCGACACCGATGCTTTTCACAGTATTAGGGATGGTGTAAGTTCCTGTTTTGCTAGTAGGGCACTGAATTAGTGATGAAAAATCATTGTCAAACAAGACGCCGTCAAGTGAAGAGAAAAACTTATTGTTGGGGTCCACTCTAATTGGACCTGCTATCATACAAAATGCACCAGTCCCTATGGTTGATACTTTCTCTGGAATAAACAGCTCCTCGGTCACCATGATACATTGATAAAAGGCTTGATCTTCAATGGTTAATGTAGTATTTGGAAGAACGATGCGCGACAAAGAGGTACATTGATTAAACGCACCTACACCAATATTAGTTACTTTGTCAGGTATTACCAGTGTGCCTTTAAGCCCTATACAGTTGTCAAAGGCATGGTCATCAATCGTGAAAATTGATTGCGGAAGGGTAATTTTAGTAAATGAATCTCTTCCTACCCCTGCGATAGAATTAAAGAAAGCACTTTGAGGAATGCTATTGGGTGGGTAATACACACTTGCTTCGCTTGCAGTGCCTTTGTTGCCCGTATAGTCGGCTATGGTTATAGCAGATAAGTCGAGTATAGTTACATCTATCAGCTCATCTCTGATGAACTTAAAGTCACTGGCATCAATAGTGCCTGTTAGGGTCAATTCGGTGATGGAATGATCCAACACCAAAGTGGACAAAGTGCCTGGAGTAGCAACATCTACAACCAAGGAAGTAGCACCAGAATTCAAATAGAAAAAAACTGATACAAGAATGAGTAGTGCTTTTTTCATAGTAGTTGTTTTATTAATGATGCTTTATGAATATTTATCTATTTCCAAATTCTCCATTCATAGGCTTTGCGCCCAACTGGCAAACTAATTAGATTGTCCAAAAAATATAGTGCAATACATCCTATAAGCTAGCTGTGATATAAGTGTTAAGAAATCAGCTGATAGTGTTATATCAATGCTTATACTATTTATTATTTATATTTTTTTCTAATGTAAGTTGTGTGTTGATGTTGCTTTACGAATACTTATCTCTTCCTTATGTCTTCCATTTGCCTGTTTTATGCTAACTAGCTATTAATTTGTATTTTGAAAATGAAATTGGCAAGTTACAACTTTGACAATATTAGAATGCATCAAAAGTATGTTATGCAACATATCTTGTAGGATATCCATGATTTAAAGTGTTAAAAAAAATAAGCTAGTAGCATCTTATGTCTGCCCACAGCATTTCCTGTTTAGCTTTTTCTATTGTAATATTTAAATATTAATACTTTGTGAATTCTTCTCGCTGCCAAATCCACTAATCATTGGTGTAGCGGTTAACTTACTATTAATTAACATTTTGAGAATAGAGTTGGCAAGTTACAAAATTGACAGTAATAGAAAATAGCAAAAATATGTTTTGCAACATATCATATAAGATAATCAGTCTCTAAGTGTTAAAAATTTTGGGGAGGTGGTTTTTGAATGCCGTAGGCATTACATGTTTATAGCATTGATATAGCCAAATTCACATTCGACCCCATCGGGGTCGTACCTGTCCATTAATCATTTGTTCTATAAACATTTGAACCCGCTGGGTTCCATTTTTTTTGCGCTGATTTGTGGTTTTTGCGTATTTTGCGTTCCAACATTGAAAATTAACCACATAGGTACATAGAATGACAATAGAAGGTTGGTTTATTTCTACAAGAAATTACACATAGTAGATTCCGATAAATCGAAATCTTAATGCAAATTTGCTATGTATCTATGTGGGCTATGTGGTTATAAACCAGCATTTGTTTGTGGTTCTTGCGTATTTTGCGTGCTAAAATTGGAGATTTAACCACATAGGTACATAGAATGACAATAGAAGGTTTGTATGTTTCTTGCTAGTTTTGCTATGTTTCTATGTGGGCTATGTGGTTATAAACCAGTGTTTTTTTGTGGTTCTTGCGTGTTTTGCGTACCAAAATTGAAGATTTAACCACATAGGGACATAGGAGACAATAGATGGTTGGTTTATTTCTACAAGAAAGTTCACATAGTAGATTCCGATAAATCGAAATCTTAATGCAAATTTGCTAATCTATGTGGGCTATGTGGTTATAAATTAGCGTCTATTTCTGGTTTTTGCGTGTTTTGCGTTCCAATATTGAAGATTTAACCACATAGGTACATAGGAGACAATAGATGGTTGGTTTATTTCTACAAGAAAG
>CAIUKZ010000222.1 GCA_903899865.1 uncultured Bacteroidales bacterium
CCGATGGCTAAGTAGTTTAATATCGCTGCTACAAGTGGAAATAAAGACGCTACGTCCAGGCTCCAATTTGCGTTTATATCCTTAGCTGTTAACCAGATATTTACAAATAATGAAAGGTAAAACAGAATGATAAACACAAAATTTATCACACAAAGTCTAATTTGCTTCACCCTATCTTTGTACTGAAAAATAGCAATCAATGCCAATACTGGGATAACTCCAACCACTGATGACAAACTCCAAACGGTAGCATGTAAGACATTTCCAGTAGGTATTATCTGCCACACACCACTGCATTTCAGTTGGTATATAGCATGTTGCGCCTGACTAATGAAGTCGGCTATGGGCATCATCAATGTTAGCCCAATAAGAACAACAATTGCAAATAAATACAATGTTTGAATACGTTGAATCATAATTTTCTATTTTTCTTTTTTCCACTGAGTATCACGCACGGCATAGATGCGCTCAATGATTTCCACCACCTTCAGTCCTTCGAGTACGTTGGTAGTGATTGTTCCTTTGTCTTTTAGTTTTTCTACCACATTCTGAATCACATAATGATGATTTTGAGCAGAACCTTTATACAGTCCATAGTCATTGGGTGGATTAGACGGCGCCAATTCGGGCATCACATAATCCTTTATATTGCAGTAAGTTACTTCATTCATATATTGACCAGCTACCTTCACCGTACCTTGAGAACCAATGATGGTAATGCTGCTTTCAAGGTTGGTATTCCACACAGCAGTGGAATAATTCAGACAACCCATACCACCATTGATAAAGTCAAATGTCACCACACCACTATCTTCAAAGTCAGTCAAGTCCTTGTGATTAAAATCGGCAAAATTACCTCTAATATTTTGAATATCACCAAACAACCAGTACATGATATCAATAAAGTGCGAAAACTGTGTAAATAATGTACCGCCATCTAGCTTTGCATCGCCATGCCAATTGCCTTTTTTGTAGTATCGTCCATCTCTGTTCCAATAGCAATCCAATTTTACCATGTAGATATCACCCAATAAATTATTGTCAACAATTTCTTTGAGCCATACAGACGGTGGCGAATAGCGATTTTGCATTACGCTAAACACATGGTGTGACATCTCCAATGATTTAAACAACACCTTCTCTGCATCTACCTTAGTCAAAGCTATCGGTTTCTCAAGCACCACATGTTTTTTTGCTTCCAATGCTTTCACTGCATATTCGGCATGATAACCATTTGGAGTACAGATATTTATTACGTCTATGGGTAAATTGGCAGCCAACAATTCATCAAAATTTGTGAAATACGCTTCTTTTATTTCTGAAAGACCTATTTCTTCTTTTGGCAAAACATCACACACCGCTACCAGTTCAGAAGCTGGATTTTGTCTTATCATCTCGGCATGACGTTTTCCGATATGCCCTTGTCCAATTACTGCAAATTTAATCATACTGTTTATTTTCAATCATTTAACTAGTTTTACTTCTCCACCAATTAATACGTAGTTCTCACCTGTTTCGGGACAAATACCTTTCCCTGTAGCATCAAACTGTAACTTGTGACCATTCACACTCACCCAACCTATTTGTTTGGCTGGATTTCCCACCACCAATGCAAATGGCTTAACTGGTTTGGTCACTACAGAGCCTGCACCTATGAGGGCATACTCACCTATTTCATTACCACAAACCACAGTTGCATTTGCTCCAATAGAAGCACCTTTGCGAACGATAGTTTCAGCATATTCATTTTTACGATTGACATGGCTGCGTGGATTAATCACATTGGTGAAAACCATAGAAGGACCCAGAAATACATCATCCTCACAAATCACACCTGTATATACCGACACGTTGTTTTGAATCTTCACATTCCGTCCGAGAACGACCGAAGGCGAAATTACCACATTTTGCCCAATATTACAAGCGTCTCCGATAGAACAACCAGACATAATATGCGAAAAATGCCAAATTTTTGTTCCTTCACCTATCTTACAGTTCTGATCGATAACGGCTGTTTCGTGTGCAAAGTATTGACTCATTTTATCATAAATAAAAGCCCCCTAAATCTCCGCCAGCTGGCGGAGACTTTCAGAGCAGATTTGTTGTAAATAATGAAACCTTGCGTGTACAAATTATTATTTTGGACATGAATGTTTCATTTCATTTTAATTCAGCTAAATCAATGCTAGATATTTAAAAGTCAGTAAATCAATGATAACCCCAAAAAGCCTAATTATCAATTATCAAGAAATTCCATCACTGAACTTGTGATATACTCCAATTGCTCTTCATCTAGCTCTGTGTGCATGGGCAATGACATCACACATTCACTAAGACGTTCAGCAACTGGAAAATCACCTGCTTTGTATCTTGAATCCTGATATGCTTTTTGTAAATGCAATGGCACTGGATAATAAACCATCGCAGGTACACCTTTGTCAGCCAAATGTTTTATCAAACCTTCTCTATTCACCCCACTTAGTTTCAATGTGTATTGATGGAAAACGTGGCTAGATTTGGTATATCTAGTAGGTACAATCAGTTTGTCTGTTTTAGAAAATACCGCATCATAATAATCTGCTGCCTTCAATCGATTGGCACAATATTCATCCAAATGCTTCAATTTCACTTCCAATACGGCAGCTTGAATACTGTCCAAACGTGAATTTACACCCACCACATCATGATAGTATCTCACCACCATTCCATGATTGGATATGGCTCTCATTTTGGCTGCCAGCTCATCGTTATTGGTAAAAATAGCTCCACCATCGCCAAAGCAACCAAGATTCTTAGATGGAAAAAATGAAGTACAACCAATATCACCCATGCATCCAGATTGGACTTGACGACCGTTATCAAAAGTATATTTTGAACCAATAGACTGACATGCATCTTCTATCACAAATAGATTATATTCTTTTGCAATGCTCATAATCCCTTCCATATCGGCATTCTGACCAAAAAGATGAACGGGCACTATAGCTTTCGTTTTAGGGGTAATTGCTTTTTTTACAGATTCAAGTGAAATATTAAAGGTATCAAAATCAACATCCACTACCACTGGTACTAATCCAAGCAAAGCCACTACTTCTGCCGTGGCTATAAACGTAAATGTGGGAGTAATAACCTCATCACCAGGTTGTAATCCAATCGCCATCAAAGCTATTTGAAGAGCATCCGTACCATTTCCCACAGGAATCACGTGCTTTACTCCGAGGTAATTTTCTAAATCCTTTTGAAACACATTCACTTTTCCACCTTTGATAAAAGTAGTGGTGTCTATCACCTCTTGAATGCCGGCATTCACTTCTTGTTTGATTTTTTCGTATTGACTACTCAAATCTACCATTTGTATTTTCATCATCATCATTTTTTTGAGTAAAACTCTACTTTCTTTCCAACAAAAATTCTACCTCTTCTGGCGAAATCCGTATATTGGATAGATATGTTGTATTATTCTTAACTTTTAGTCTAAGTTTCGTGTCGTTGGAATTTTTCAAATCATTATAATCCAAATATACCTGAATATCATTCTGATTATTCGTCTTAAACTTGCTTAATCCAACGAAGAAACTGACATTGACAAAAGCAGGAAATGTCCTAATTGAATAGTTTTCAGGACAATTAATAGATGTAATCGGTATCTGAATGTGTTTTTCGGTAAAGTGCTCTACAAACAAATTAACAATCACACTTTCAGCAGAATATTTTACATGTGGTATTTTCAAGAGCTTACATGCTAAATGCATCGTGTCATTTAGTCCTTTGATATCAATTAATTCAGCGTAAACATATTTCAACGTGTCAATCACGCTTTTAGGTCCATACACCTCCACTCTATTGGGATTAATTTCTATCTTTTGACTAAGCATATATTGCGGTGCCAATTCTATTTTAGAATTCACCAATACAGGTCTGACAGCGGTATATAATTTATCAAATTGCACATAAAATGAATCTGTTCTCATATCCATGATGGAAGTGGTAGGAAGCAAGTATTGTGTTACTTTGGAACGTAACATGGCTGCAGTAATGAGAATATTTCCATTATTATTAACATGCCTACTCAGATCAATAAGTATAGGCGTTCCATTCTGCCTGGAATAAGAAAAAAGCCTAAGTCCCTGATCCTTGACTGTTATTGTGATATCCGTCGGAGGATTGTTTTTTATAGCAATATCCTGAGGGATTCCTACATAATGTATTGGAATAGTGAGGGTTGTTTCTCTTGATTTATCCAACGCGTGCACAAACCAGAATGTTGCTGACAGCGCAAGGAAAAACAGAAAGCTTAAAAGATCTTTTGAAATAAAGAACAATTTAAGCTTTCTAAGATAGAATCTGAATAACCGTTTTACGTTTTGTTCAGACATAGTAGTATATTACTTTGCTTCGGTAGTGCTTGCGTCAGCCGCTGACACAAAAACAGAGTTTTTGTCTACTTTAATACGCACATTATCAGCAATTTCTATTGTCACTGTAGCATCTTTAATGTCTTTCACTTTGCCATAAATTCCGCCAGACGTTACTATTTGATCACCTACTTTCATCGCCTCGCGTTGTTGTTTAATTTCTTTTTGACGCTTAGTTTGTGGACGAATCATGAAAAAGTAAAATACAACAAAAACCAAAGCCAACATGATAAGGCTAGAAGTACTACTTCCCCCTGTAGCAGGAGCTGCTTGTAAAAGAATACTCATTAAGTTCATTTTGAATGATAGTTAAAAAAAATTGAATGCAAATATAATTTATTTATTTTATTTCTTGGCTTTATTGTCAGTAAACATCACCACCTTAATCAACTTATTCTCTTTTTTTAACTGACTCACAATATTGTCCAACACCCCATTAATAAACGTACCACTACGGTCAGTGCTATAGTTTTTGGCAATTTCTATGTACTCATTGAGGGTTACATTTACGGGTATTGTTGGAAATTCTAACAACTCCGCCAAAGCCACCTCCATAATCACAATATCCATAAATGCTATCCGATCCAATTCCCAGTTTTTAGCATTCTTGTCAATCATGGTTCTAAGTTCAAGCCCTTTGCTTAGTACTGTTCGAATCAGTTTAGTCGCAAATTCAGCATCTTCCTCATCCTTAAACATTGGTAGCAACTCTTGCTCCTCCCCTTTTTCTTGATCAAAACGTTTGATGGTTTTTAATATGAAACTCACCACCAACTCTACATCGTCTACCCAGTAAATACTTTGATCCTCTATCGAATCGTCTAAATCCTGACTTTGAAGTATTATCTTTTTAAAAATCTTTCGCCACAAATTCTTATCAGCTTCATAGTCAACCGTTTCATCGGCCATGTACTCTGCATACACTTCACTACCAATGATTTCTTCATACAGATTCTTTACAATGTCTGCTTGATCTATCCATGACAGCTTTTGCTTATTCACATGAGACACAAAAATAGTATTCGTAGAAAGTTGTGCTACGAATGCATTGTCAATAAATCGGGTGTTGGGGTTAAGATCTTCGGCGGTAGGTCGGAGTTTATTTCTCCGAGTTTCAATTTTATCAGAAGCGTAACGGGTAATTTCAACAGACAATTGAAGTAAATGAAAATACAAGTCGTATGTCTTTTCAACACTTTTAAACAATTCTTTTTCTGCCAAAGGTATCGACTTACCTTCGCTTTTGTAATAGGAATATAAGATTTGAACAACCTTAATGCGTAATAATCCTCGGTTTATCATAGAAAAAATGAGCGCTATATTTTGAACGCAAAGATACTAACTTTTTGATTAATAATTAAAATTTAACAACTAATAATTTTAGTTATATCCGATTACAATCATTTCGATCAAGATAACAATTTAAATATCTATCTTTTATCGTCAAACACAATAAAAATCAATTCTCCTCGTTAAGCACTTTGAAAATAATTTAAAACAATAGTATCCGATGATTCTAGATTCTAGCATCATTTTCACTTAATACTCTATTTCATATAGAGTAAATTGTTATAATCAAAAGATTAACATTTAAAATATAAGAAAATTCAATAATATATTTGATAGATTCAAAAAAAATACTGAAATTTGAAAAAACTATTCAGATTCCATTTACTAAAACAAACTAACCACTGGATTTATAACAGTTTATATCAAAAGATGCTTTATGGAAGGAGAGAAAAGAAAATTCGAGATTGAAAAAAAAGACAACGAAATTATGTATTCGGTGGCTATCAAGGCAGGAAAACGAATTTATTATTTAGACGTCAAGAAAAGCCGAAATGAGGATTTATACCTTGCAATCACAGAAAGTAAAAAGAAAGTAACCGGTTTTGAGGAAGACGCACAGGTAACGTACGAAAAGCACAAAATCTTTCTTTACAAAGAAGACTTTGATAAATTTGCCGAAGGATTACAAGATGTCATAGGATTCATTAAACGTGAACAAGGTGAAGCTCCTCAACGCGAATACAAAGAATCCGAAAAAATAAATTCGGCAGAAGAAATTCAAGAAACTACCGAAGAAAATAAGTCTGGAAAAAGCTTTTTTGACAAATTTAAATTCTAAAAAACATATTTATATACTGCATTAATGCCAACTGCTCACTGCAATTCGCATTAATGCTATTACAAACGACCTTCCAGAAAGGGATATTCCTCCAACAAACTACTTTTTTGCCTTGCCACAGCCTCTTTAAACAACGAATACTCAACCGTATGAGGATGTAATGGTCGATGTGAATGATTTCTAATCAGTTGATCAATAAGTATTTGTAACTTCTTTGTTGTATCTTTGAAATAATTATCTCCAAATCTCTCCCAAATATATTCAACAGCCTGTTCGGATGGGTGACACATATCCGAAGCATAAAACCGATAATCACGCAGTTCGTCCATCATTATCTCATAAGCTGGAAAATAATGCACTTTCTCATGATTGTTTTGAAGTTCGTTTACGGCAAGTAACAAGGTGCTTTTGCTCAGGTTATTTTCGTGTGCTCCATCTTTGAAATGACGAATGGGACTAACGGTGAAGATTATTTTCAATGCAGGGTTATTTGACTGCAACCGACTGATTATCTGACTGTATAGTTGCACTATTTCACTTACAGTTAGGCGACGACGTACAAAGTCGGCAGTAGGAAGTTTATGACAATTGGACACCACTCTCCCACTTTTCCTTTCTTCAAACACCCACGCTGTGCCAAATGTAATCAGCAATACATTCACCTGATTCATTCGCTGATAAGCTTGCGTAAGTCGATGATTTATTTTTTCCAAACAGTCATCCACAGTAGTATCGGAAAACAAACTACTGTGCGAGAAGCTCTGCCAAAGTTCTTTGTTTTCGAATAAATCACTGACATCAAACACTTTTTCATCAAGCAAAATCTCTATACTATTAGCAATGGATGTAGGATTATAGAGCACTCCGAAAGGATTGATATCCACATCAAAACATGAACCAGCCAACTTCCTCCCAATATTCTCCGCAAAGCATGAACCTAGCGATAAGATTTGATCTGTGTAGCCTATCTTTACATCTTCCAATGAAGGTATTTCAACTTTTGTTTGTAAATCCATATTCCTATTTTCTACATCGGTTAAACCAACAAAAGGCACAAAAAAATCGTTGAGACGCCGCATGCGACGTGTGTAAAACTTTATGTTATAATTCAGCGTTAATTTGCGCCGTTTGCGTATGTTGCGTTCTAGTACTCTTTTGTGGTTGAAAAATCAGATTTAATTATACAACAGTCCTATTCCTATGAGCAATGAAAACACCAGCGTAGTGAGTGAAAGAACTTTCAACTGTGGGTCCAAATCACGTCCTGTAAGTGTGTGAATTTTAACCAAATGAATCACAAACAATGGCACTGCCAAGAAAAAGATATAAGCAAATGAACCAAATTCTTTCAGCAAATTAAACACCAGCACCAACACCAATGCACCCACCACAAGCATCGAATGATACAACTTAGCGGAACTCACGCCAAAGCGGACAGCCATGGTGCGCTTATGGAAATTGCTATCATTATCTACATCGCGTAAATTGTTGACATTGAGCACTCCAGTAGATAAAAATCCAATAGCAGAAGCGGGCAAGAAATACACAGCATCAAAACCTCCAGTAGCTAGATAATAAACACCAAGTACACTGACCAACCCAAAAAAAATAAACACAAACACGTCACCCAGTCCCAAATATCCATAAGACTTCTTTCCGAAAGTATATTTGATTGACGCTACGATGGCACCTGCTCCAACAATAAGCATAACGATAGCTGGAACACTGACCAATGTACCAAAGGAAGCA
>CAIUKZ010000223.1 GCA_903899865.1 uncultured Bacteroidales bacterium
AAACCAAAATTTGCTTACATTTGTAGACTGAAAGTAGTATCAACCAACCACTATCACTGGTTTCATAGTTAAAACTATGTTAAAAACGATTTTCAAGTAGTGGTAGTTGACATAAAAATTGTCTTACATATACAAACGAGGGATGAACTTATCACTGGCCGAGCTCCAAAATGAGAATCAAAAAGCATTTGAACTCTTTTTTGATTACCATTACGACCAACTGTGCAAATATGCATTTTCCATACTTAGAAACATGGACGATGCGGAAGACGTGGTACAAAAGTCTTTCTTCAAACTATGGGATCAAAGATTGACTATTAACATTAAAAGTTCAATTCTTGCTTACTTGTACAGAGTCATTCATAACGATTGTCTTAATACATTGGAGCTGTTATCCAGAAAGAACACGCTAAGTCTAGAGCTTGTAAACGACTCTATTGCATCTGTTGACAATAGTGTAAGTAGTGATATCGAATGCTCAGAATTGCAGTCGGCAATTGACAAATCACTTTCATCACTACCTAATCAGTGCAGAAAAGTATTTGAATTGAGCAGAGTCAACCAGCTATCTTATAGCGATATAGCTAGCAAATTGTCTATTTCGGTTCACACTGTAGAAAACCACATTGCAAAGGCTTTAAAGATTCTACGTGTTGATTTAAAAGAATTTTTACTGTTTATTATTTTATTGATTATCTAAACATCATGCTTGAACATCACCACATACTACTTTCAAAATACTTTGGTGGCACTGCCAACGAGGAAGACTTGTTGCTGCTAGACGAATGGCTAGCAGAGTCAAAAACCAATGACGAATATTTTATAGAAACCTCAAAGCTTTATACAAAAATTAGAGTTCCTTCGACCAATCATCCAACACCAAATAAAGCGAAGGCGAACCTAAACTTACATAACTACATAAACGAAAGCAGTTTAAACACAACCAGTAAGGCAAAAAAAAATATAAGGTTCACATCGAACCGAAAAACTTGGACTGGTATTGCAGCTGGACTTGCCATTATATGTACTGTATCAATAGGTTTGAATTTGATATTCTCCAACCAAAAAGAATATCAATACATTTCGAAAAACGCCAAAATAAAAGAGATTCTGCCTGACAAGACAAACATTGAACTAGCAGAAAACAGCCAAGTTTCATACAAGGAAAACACCAATAAAGGAAACAAAATCGTTCACCTGGATGGGAAAGCCTTTTTCGACATCAGCAAAAAATCATCGGGGCAACTGATTGTTTGTACACAAGATGTGTTTATTCGCGACATTGGAACTTCGTTTACCGTAGATGCCTACAAAACCAATGATTTTGTAAAAGTAACTGTCAACACTGGAATGGTTGATTTTTATACTAACACCAACAAAGGTATAAGAATCAGGGAAAATGAAACAGGCATTTACAATAAGAAAACTAAAACATTCTCAATGCTGATAGCTCAAGCAAATAAACCAAATGCTGCCATTGACGAAGACTCAAAATCTACCAAAGTGCTCAATTGTGACGGGATGACACTTGACAAACTGGTTTCTCACATGAATAATCGTTTCGAATCAAAAATTGTAATTGCAGACAAATCAATAGGAGAAGAACAGATTTCAGTAAGCTTTGATGGAACTGAGAATTTGGACTTGATGCTTCAAGTAATCTCACAAACAATGGATTTAAATGTAAGTAAGAAAGGAGAAAAATACATTCTTTCGAAGAATAAATAATTTGTTTATCTATAATGAAACCACACTATTTACTATCTCTATTTCTTCTTTTCACTATTAGTCACAACTCATACCCGCAAAACAGCAAAAAAAAAATAAAACTTCCTAATACCAACTACACACTTCAAGAGGTTCTTCAAGTTATTGGAAAGCAGAGTGGACATATTTTTTCATACAATTTTAAAAAAATAAATCCCAAATACCCAATCACTGTTTCAAAGCACTGTTATGAAAGTGTAGAAGAGGTCTTGGATAATATTCTACCTGAGGGGATGAAATATACCATTAATCAGAAGTTCATTATCATTCAAGTATCATCTAAGACAAAGGATTTTGTACATATCGTCCAAGAAAAAAAGGTGCCATTCGTAGCTTCAAACAATAAACCATCAGAATCAATTACAACAGAGTCCACAGTCAACACAGGAAGTATGCTGGAGAGTGATTCATCATCAAGGGTATCAGCCATAGTAACTCCACAAGAAACAAACCTACCCATTAAAGAAACGAGTGGAAACCTCAAACTCAATAAAGACACTATCAACAACAACAACAACAACAACAACAATATAAAAAAAAACAAAGCGTCTAGAATTGAATCATCTGACAAACAAGAAACACCGAATAAAAATGCAAAAGTCATTTTTGGTCAAAACAGGAAACTACTTGAATTAGAACTATCTGGTTATCATTCTCTTGCATGCATGGCAATACACGTCGGTTATACGAAAATATATGGAATTGTCTCTTCAGCTACCAATCTAAAAGAGACCACATGGGTAGGAGCTGGTATTGGAAGCCAACTTTTCTACTTGAATAATTTTTCATTAACCGCTGAAATAAGTGATCAGCTCTTGGTAGGCGGAATATACTTCAATTCGGGCGTCAATGCCAATGTATTACAATTCAAGCCATTGATAAATTACAAGCTCTACAACATCGTCAATATTTTCGCTGGCCCAGAGGTGTACTATATAACAACAAATCAAACAAGACAACAACTATCGGTTCCAAATCAAGTCAGACAAATCAGTGGAATTGGAGGGATAATTGGAATTAAAATCGCAATTTAGTTTAAACTAAATATCAATGCAATACTAAAAGTAAGAAATTTAAGTATCGGCACTTAGGCATACTATCATATAAAAAAATTAACATAACTGCTGATTAAAACACATCGCACTTCACATCCCCATGAAAGCACTAAGATTTTTTCAAATCATATATTTCCTTGTTATCTTCTCGTCGTGTGGTAATGAACATATCCTTCAATCACCTATTATTTCGAATGATAGAATGGACATTATCAACGATTCTCTAATTCAAATATCATCCACTGTTGCCTCAGATGGGAAGAGTATAATAACACGTCAAGGACTTTGTTGGAGTCAATTCAAAGATCCGAACATAACCGATAGTCTAATTGAGAGTATCCCTTCATCAAATCTTGTCGTTTCGTTTAGCAAGATTGAGCCCGGTAAAACTTATTTTCTAAGAACGTTTGCAACCAACCAAAGAGCTACAGTTTACGGCACTTTACATACATATAAGTCTCCAAATTGGAAGGAGAAAATCATAATCAATACTCTGTCATTCAATCGGATTACCTATAAGAATATTTTCTGTACATTGAATCTTACTGTAATAGGCAATCCGATAATTTCTGAGAAAGGTGTCTGTTGGAGTAAGCATCAGAATCCTACAGTTCTTGATTCTAAAGTAAAAACAGGTTCACAAACATCCGACTTGGATTGTATAATATCTGGATTGGACGAAGGTACTACCTATTATTTCAAAGACTATGTGATTACATCTAAGGGCATACAATATGGAAATGAGTATACGCTATTTACTCCGACCTACAACCCAATGAATCCTAATATTGAGTATAGGGCAGTTATAGACAAAGAGTACAATATCTACAAAACCATTGCTATTGGCACACAAACATGGATGGCCGAAAATCTAAGATCCACAAAATATCAAAATGGGGATCCAATTCCTTATGTAATTAATGATTGGAGCTCTGATGGTTTCGGAGTTCAATGTACTTATAGAAACACAAATAATATAGATTCAATTTCAAAATTTGGACGTTTGTACAATTGGTACAGCACTGACGACAAAAGAAAAATATCACCTGATGGATGGCACATTCCTAGCATCGACGAACAAAAAACATTAGTAGAGTTTTTATTTCGAAATGGTTATAATTATGATGGTGCACCCAGCGATATTGATATGACTTCAAAATCTCTAGCAAGCAATACTGACTGGCAAAAGAACGACGTTTTCGGAACACCTGGCTATCTGCCATCAAAAAACAACAAAACCGGATTTAATGCTTATCCTTCTGGAGGAAGAAGCACCCCCACTGTAAATGGGAGTCCGTTTCAAGATATTTCAAAAAGATTCGAATTCTGGTTACGTGATGAAAACAATTTTGAGAACGGAGCATATTGTACGCTTTACTACGCCACTAATTTTTTCAACAAAAGACCATCTGACCCCCGACATGGAATGTCCATTAGGTGTATAAAGGACAATTAGTATGAAAATCATCTTTATTTCTGGATTTTTAATTGTCATGTTGCTTTCTTGTGAAAGGTGGGACATTAAACCTGTGAATACTTTAGAGCTTCCACAACTGTCGTGTAAAGTCATTACTACAAATGGTACCAGTTTAGCATGCCAAGGTACAATTATTGACAGTGGCACATCGGCTTTGATTTCAAGAGGATTTTGTTTGAGTTTAGATTCGACTCCTTCGATTAGCGATAGCATAAATGTACAACTGAATAATTCAGAAAACTTCGATATCACCATAAACAATCTAATACCTGATACGACCTACTATATTGTGGCCTATGCGAGAAACCACAAAGGCTTAGCTATCAGCAACACCTGTAAGCTCAAAACTAGTAGAGACCCATTGATTCCATTTAATCCACACCTTAGTTACGGCTACCTGACTGACGTGGATGGGAACACCTACAAAACAATCAAAATTGGTAACCAAACCTGGATGGCTGAAAATCTGAGAGTAACTCATTATCAAAACGGTGATAGCATCCCATTGGTTATGGATTATTATGCTTGGACAACATTAAAAAAAGGCGCCCAATGTCGATACGATTATTCTAATTCCTTGGACACAATTGCAAAATATGGTCGTTACTATAATTGGTACGCCATTATGGATCAACGGAATATTGCACCTGCCGGATGGCACGTTCCTACCATTCAAGAATGGCTTGATTTGGAAAATTATCTATCAACAAACGGATATAAATCTAGTAACGATATTTTATATAAAGACATCACGAAATCTTTAGCTACTACTAATGGATGGTTTCCAGAAAAGACATTTATAAGTGTCGGATTCCAACAATATAAAAATAACAAGTCTGGCTTTTCTGCACTACCAGCAGGATATATGTCACCGTTAATTTCTCAAAATCGTTATAAAACCACAGAATGGTGGTGCTATTGTCCTGACACCACTAATATACCTGGCACAAACTACACATACGTTGGTTTAAATTACACTACAAACACCCTTTCAAAAGGCGGAGGCATAGGAACTACAAGCATAGGAATCTCAATTAGATGTATCAAGGATAAATAAATTAGCATGATTAGAAAACACAATTGTCATTTTATACTACTCTGTTTCGGGCTTATTTTATTGTCCTGCAACGACAAAACAGTAATCGACAAATCAACCGACCTAAATATTATTACAAACCCCATTATTTCATACAATGATACATCCGCTATTTGTGGTGGTGAAGTACAATCGGGTATTGAGACTCTTATCCTTGACAAGGGGATTTGTTGGAGCAGAAATCCAAACCCCACTTTTGCAAACTACCACATCACCGCAGGGTCAGGACATGGCAAATTTTCCAGAACAATTACTGTACTTGATCCTAACACCCAATATTACTTCCGAACTTATGCAATTAGTTCCAAAGACACTACTTATGGTAATATCATAGGTCTAATCACGAAAATGAGCCCACAATACATCTTCAATCCAAAATTGAAATATGGAACTGTATCTGACAATGAAGGAAACTCTTACAAAACAATACAGATTGGAAATCAGACTTGGATGGCACAAAATCTTAGAGCCACAAAGTATCAAAATGGAGATCAAATACCGTTAGTCTCTGACATCCAAACATGGTTAAAAAGCACTACCCCTTGTCAGGCAGCTTATTCATTCAATGAGAATGGTGACAGCCTAAGTAAATATGGCAGGTATTACAACTGGTACGTTTTAGCAGACAAACGAAAAATTGCTCCAAGTGGCTGGCATGTGGCTTCTGAAAATGACTGGGAAATATTATCAAATTATTTGACTGCGAATGGCTATAATTTAAATGAAAATGCAACTGATAAAGACATTGCCAAAGCCTTAGCCGCACAAAGTGGGTGGAAATATTCTGACAATTGGAGTGTGGGTGACCTGCAATTTTGGAATAACAAGTCAGGATTTAGTGCGCTCCCTGCTGGGATTCTAAACAATCAAAGTAGCTTGCCATACGAATCTGCATATTGGTGGAGCTATTCTGAAATTCAAAACTTCAACTGTCGATTTCTTAGCTATAAGTCAGCTATATTAACCGGAACTTACGTTTCTCAATTTTGCGGACTAAGTGTAAGATGTGTGAAAGACGAATAAAAACACTGTTATTGCAGATCACCAATCAATAAGAAAACCATCGGGTATTCCAATACAAAAGGTTTAATAACAGCATGATGTTGCTACTTAAAAAAAAGAATGAACATTCTTAATTAGCAGACAACAATCAGTTCTGCAAACCCAAAAGTCACTTTGAACAATCAAGTCCCCTACCCAAGCGTTCAATAACTGTACCTACATTTCCTGCTTTTTTATTTTCATAATGAGGTATTAATGGTCTATTTTGC
>CAIUKZ010000224.1 GCA_903899865.1 uncultured Bacteroidales bacterium
ACCACGTCGATTATGGCTTCTTTGAACGTATCCGAATCGGGGCAATAGGCATTTTCGAACCTTCCAATTTCACTTTCGTAATGATTGCGCATGTCCACCACTATGGCATTGGGGTTTTGTACCGCTTCGTGAAAGTCTAGTGCAGAAAGGTGTGTCCCTACATTAGAAAGGTCATAAGACTTGCTGGGAAGTCCATCAGCCACGATGTAAGGGCGAACTTTGATGGTCAGTTTATAAAACGATTTACCATTGTCCTCCACGGCGTATTTGATGGGCGTGTTGGTAAGTTCGGGGATGGAGTAAAGAAGCGTGAGAAATGTTTCCAGATGATGAGAAGGCACGCTCATTTGGGCATTGATGCCTTCGTGAGCTACGTAAATTCTACCAAAGCAATTAAGTTCATTCCATTCGTCGTAGATTTGATTTCTGAAGCTGATAGGGTCTTCGATGTCAAAATACTTGTAGAACGAAATGGTGGTTCTGCTGAAAGTTTCTGCGGCCAGCTGTTGTTTTAGGATGTCACGGTTGATGCGGTTGGCTGTCATAGTAAATGAATTTTTTTGGTTCGATAACGTTTTGGGCGGGTAATCCAAAAAGAGAAAATTCAACCACAAAAGGCACAAAAGGAAAATTGAAAATTGAATCTGGGAAAAGAACACAACAGAAATACCTGTCGGTATTAACATAGTGTCAGGCTGTGTTTTTTTACAAAAATTGAAACAAAATACAATTTGCCAAAGGCAAAGCTTTGTGTACTCTCTTCATTTTTCTCTCTTCATTTTTCAATTTTACTTTTGTGCCTTTTGTGGTTGAATTTCACCATCTGGGTTTCGCAACCCCATTCGTTAGTGAACAATTTTTTTAATCTACCCTATAACAGCAAAAGTAGGATGAATGTTGAGTGAGTGTCTCGGAAGTCCTCAAGAATAAAAATGCGCATCTACCAGACAAATCATTTGTCAGACAGATGCGCATTTTATTACTCGTTGATTATGCTATAATAATTATTTTTCTTGCAGTATATATTCTACCAATGCATTCATTTCCAAATCATTTATTTGTCCTTTAAAAGCTGGCATTTGAGACGAGTTGGCTCGTTTTTTCCCAGGGTTATTTATCCAGTCTTTCATTTGTTGGTTTTTACCACGATAGGTTGACACAATTTCTTTAACAGATGGACCTACCAGTGATTGGTCGGCTGCATGGCACATCACACATTTTTGATTAAACACATCCTTACCTGATATACCTTTCATGGCAGCTTCCTTTTCTTTGATTTTTGCTTCAATCTTTGCATTATTTAATTCACTCAAGTATTTCTTGGTATTTATCGCCATTTCATTTTGATATAGTTGTACTGCATTAGCTCTATAAAGATGTCTTCCTAGTCCCATAAATAATATGGTGATGGTCAAAGAGATTACAATGTGGAAGTTATGTTTTCCAACTTTATTGGATTCAGCCTTGGTTTCTTTCCACAAGTAGTAGGTAGGTATCAGTCCAATGATGGCGCCACCAATGATGGTAAATAGCGTATCATGTTTAAGCCCAATTGAAGGTAAGACCATTAGGTTAATGGGACCAATAATGTATTGAGCAAAATTCGAATGTAGAGAGATTTTATACAACCTACGTTGTAAATCTTGTTTGTTTATCTGGTCGAATTTTTCCTCAAATTTGAATTTTTCTCTACCAATATAAATAGCCAAAAACAAAGCGGTGATAGCCAATGAGGCAATTATGAAGTGAAAGTATCTGGTAAATACAGATGGTAATAGCAATGCATCCCAAAACCCTTTTACTACCGACCATTTGTCGGGGAAAAGCATTAAGTTGATATTGGTCAAAAATATCAGAGGGATAAAAAGGAAGATTAGTAATGCACCTCCTAGAATGGAAATATGCAGCTTAGGATATTTGTAGAGCGACTTATATGTATATTTATGTAAATAGATTAGCAGAAATGACACAATGACAAGAGGAACAACAAGTATCCACACCAATCCTGTTAAGGCATTTGCAGTATAGAAGAATTTGGTATAAAGTGTATTAATAGCCAATAATGGTGCCACACCCATTACCACAGCCATGCTTTTGTTTACAGTGATGGTCTTTCCTATTTCTTCGGATAGTATTCTGTAGTTCTTGTTTTGTTTACTTTTTAGTTCGTAAAAAAACGATAGTATCGTCCCTCCAACCATCAGATTGATAAACAAAATATGCACCAAAAACATGAGGATAAGCACTACTATCAGTATCCATTCGGGCACAGGAAGTGGCAATGTTACATCTTTGCCAATAAGAGAAGCGTTAAGTATGATAGATAAGATATTCATAGGTAGTTGGATTTTAAAAATTTATATTTTAAAATGGATGAAGTTATTTATTTAATTTGCTTTGTAAGCTGTCTTTAGCGTTGATAAGTTCAAGTAGTCTCTGATTTTCATCTTTGGAGATGGACAATTTGTTATATCCAAATGTATTAATGTCTGGATCTGGTGCATATTGTATCACTTTGAAATAGGTAACAAGAGCATCAATTTCTTTGTCGTTGCCAGGAAATGGTGGCATGTAAGTTCTGGCATTGTGCATACTTTTGATGTATTGATGCATAGCATTTCTGTTCCATGGTTTATCTGATCCATACATTCGATTAAAATTACTGCTTATTGAATTCAGTCCGTTGATGGTGTGACATTGTGCGCATGCAAGTAAAAACACATTCTTTCCAGCTTCAATTTTATTGTCAGGAGTGATTTCTTGTGTGCTCACAAAACTAGCATGTTTCAGGATTCCATCTTTTTGTAATAATGGATAGTCTTCTACTTTGTAGCCATTGGCATACATATAGTTTTTGATAATAAACGGTTTACGGACAAACTCTCTAGCTCTTTCGAATGAGCCTAGACTTGCACTAAGCCATATTACCAACAGGGCATATAATGCAATTGCAAAATTAAATTGTCTCTTTATCAATTGGATAAATGCCAATAGGATAGAAAATACTACTCCGGAGATGAGAAGAATAATTATCAATCGATACCAATTTTGAAACTGAATAGTTCCCAGTGCTACTGATAGATGGCTTTTCATTAAATCAGGAATACAATTCCAGTACCACCAACCAGCACAGAGCGCCAGTGGAGCAACTACTAGAATCCAAATCGATACAAACTTTGTAGCTTGAATACGTATTTGAGTTTGCTTAGAAGTAAATATCTGGATTAGAAACTGTGCTACAGCACCACCCAGTAGCAAAGCCAAAAATGTACGAAATGCTAGCTGAGGAAGGTAGATAGGATTTAAAAATCCATACCAAAAGGTGTGCTTCTCATTCCAATCACCAGGATCCATCATAAATCCTAGAATAGCTACAATGATAGCCATAGTTACCCATGAGAAGATGCTTAGGAAGTATCCAAATGCAAAATGCTTTTCTTTGTCAAGTCCTAATGTCCATTTTTTCCATGTGAGAAAATACAACATGACCAAGGCCACTTCGCTTACAAAAATGACCCATTCAAAAAGCCAAGCAGAAAAAAATACCCTTATAAGAGAAGCTATTGAATTAGGGTTGACCAACGATGCAGAAAACCATATTCCCACTCCAGTGGCAGCGCCAATCGTAGTAGTTACAATGAATACGGTTTTCATCATTTTGTATGCCAGTTCGTCCCATTCGGAGTTTTTGGTCTGAAATCCTTTAAATTCCATGATAGAAATTATTGGCACCAAACCGATAGCAAATCCATGATTTACAATGGTGTGGAGAATAGCTATTACTACAAATAGAAACCTATCTCCCAGCAAACTAAGGTGAAAAATTGGATAATCCATAATTTTTTGAATTTTTTAGAATGATAATGATATTAAAAAATAGTGTATAACTTAGTCTAGATTGTCACTCTCAGATAAACATCCACACTTCGTCCAGGACGGAAGATTCGCCCCCAATCCAGGTGTTCATAATAGGCTTTGTTAAGCAAGTTGGTAATGCTAAGTCCTGCATTAGCTTCTAGTTTAGCCCATTGAAATCGATAGCCACTTTTTAGATGAAAGATGGCATAAGCTGGTGTGGTGCGTTCACCATAATTGAGGTTGATGCGGTTTTGAGCCATGGCCGATTCGCATTCAGCTTGAAGCGTGAGTGCTTTGTTTTTGTACTGAATA
>CAIUKZ010000225.1 GCA_903899865.1 uncultured Bacteroidales bacterium
TATCGACTTTGTCTCATTGATACTATTTGTTTGAAGCAACGGCATTAACATCAGTAGACATAAAAATGACTTTGGGTCATTTTATATGTACAGTTGGTATTACTTGTTATTCGCGATGGGCAACCTTTCCACATTATTTGTACATCAATTTCATCTTTACTATCATTTAGATAGTATTATGTCTTGTTTTATAATTTTTATAAGCGATATTATTGGCAATATGGTTTAATTTTCATGAATATAATGTCATAATGTCGTATTTTATAGCATATTGGGGACGATGTTTTGCTAATTTAAAATAAATGAGTACTTTTGCGCCAAACTAAAAAACACATATTATGTTAGATGTAGGATTGACCACGTTCATGATCCTAGCGACCAGCCTTGTCATGCTGATGACGCCCGGATTAGCCTTTTTCTATGGAGGATTAGGCAGTAATAAAAACATTTTAAGCATTATGATGCAGAGTTTTGTGTCGATGGGTATCAGCACAATTCTTTGGTTCGCATTCGGTTATTCGGTTTGTTTCAGTGGCGACATGGCTCACGGAAACGACTTTTTTGGGATAATCGGTAACTTCAACAAAGCGTTTTATCATGGCATTACGCCTTCCACGCTTTACTCACCCGACAAGCGTTTTCCTGAGTACATCTTCATTGCGTACCAGATGATGTTTGCTATCATCACACCTGCTCTTATCACTGGTGCATTTATCAATCGAGTTTCTTTTAAGTCGTACATTTTCTTCCTCGTGCTTTGGCAGATTTTTGTGTACTATCCTTTTGTCCACATGATATGGGGTGGTGGTTTGCTTGCTGCTTGGGGAGTTTTTGATTTTGCGGGGGGCATCACGGTTCACGCTACGGCTGGATTTGCTGCTTTGGCGTCTGTTTATTTTGTAGGACGTCGTCCTGAGAAAACGGAGCCTAACAACATACCGTTGGTGGCTGTGGGAACAGCTCTATTGTGGTTTGGGTGGTATGGATTCAATGCCGGAAGTGAATTGGCGGTAGATTCAATAACCATTTCAGCCTTTTTAAATACCGACACAGCTGCGTCGTTTGCAGCCATCACATGGTTACTGATAGAATGGAATACCGGAAATAAAAAGCCTACCTTTATCGGTTTGATGACTGGTGCAGTTGCTGGGCTAGCTACTATCACTCCTGCTGCAGGTTACGTGAGCATTTACTCCTCTGCTGTCATCGGTGTAATTGCGGCTGTAGGTTGTTTTATGGCAGTAAAACTGAAAGAGCATAAAGGATGGGATGATGCGCTGGATGTGTGGGGAGTTCACGGTATGGGTGGAGTAATTGGGACTATTTGTTTAGGATTTTTTGCTGATAAAGCAGTGAATGCGGCTATTCCCAATGGTTTGTTTTTTGGAGGTGATGGCTGGTTGTTGTTCAAAGAAATAGTGGCCATTTTGATTGCAGTAGTATATGCCTTCTTCTTTACATTGATTCTATTCCGTGTAATCAATAAGTTTATTCCAGTACGTGTTTCGGAGCATGTGCAAACGGTAGGTCTTGATCTTGTGCATCATGGTGAGGTGGCAAGACAAAACTAAAGTCGATTATTGAAATTGTGAACGAGTAATGCCATGTTGGTGTTGCTCGTTTTTATTTCAATCCCGTATTAAATTCACACAACCTCATACACCAAAACATTAATAAAACTGGCTCTATAACGAACAATCAAAATTGAAAATTTTTTGAACACAAAGGCAGGAAGGCACGACGTCACTATTGCCGTAGGCAAATATCACGAAGTATATATCGCCGTAGGCAATTATCGCGAAGCTACTATTGCCGCAGGCATTAATATCGTGTCCCCACCCAAAATGTTATAGAGGCAAAAAATCGTCCAAGAAGCGAACTCCTTGGACGATTTGGCAACTTAAAACAACAACTATTCTTTTATAAACTTCTTGTAAACATAACTACTGTTACCTGCTTCAAAGCGAATCACATACACACCTGATTGAAAACTGGATGCCTCTACAGTGGCATTGGTTTTAATATTTCCATGGTACACTATTTGGCCCATCAGATTAAGTATGTCAAAACTAGTTTCACCATCAAAAGTTAGGTTCAACTGATCCTTAACGGGATTAGGGAATATGCTTATTTTATCTGCATCAACTGATACATTGTTTATTCCAACTGGACCATTAGTAGCGATATTTGACAGTGAAATGTCATTATTGTCGCTCGGAATGTCAAGTTCACTTTTCACTTTCTGAGCTCCATTGGATACTTTCGATGGGCTTATTATGGTCAGACTTACTAATCCTAGCTGATAATATACATAGCCGTCTGGAGCATTAAGGTCGGTAAACTGAGTGCTACTACCTGAAGTACTTCCTAGTAATGAGAGATTATTGGGATTTGTTCCTCGGTAAATATTATATGTAGCTACTGTAAATCCTTCATAAGGCTCCCAATTCAAGTTCCATGATGCCCCCATCCCTTTGTTGATAGATAGGTGAATCGTTTTATGTGCTAAACTAAGATCTGTTTCAATACCATTCTTATCCACTGCTGAAATTCTGTATTTGTTTGACTGAACATTTGGAGAAGAAGCATTATCAACAAACAAACTTGGAGAGCTATAAAGCACATTCCCTACAATAGTATAGACGCCACTTACCGTTGTTTCTTTGTAGATATTAAAAGATGCAATCCCAGCTGTCATCGGTTTATTCCAAACCACCATGTTTTTATTCGATTTGTTTACACCCACTATCCCAATAGAAGGAACGGTAGTATATCGAGTATAAACTACTAGAGGGGCACTTGATGGCGATACGTTCCCAGCTGCATCTTTTGCTTGTACAGTTACAGAATAGGGACTACCCATGTTTAAACCATAAATTGTCAATTGATTTGAAGAAGTAGAGGCATACAAGTTACCATTAACAAGAACATCATACTCAATTACACCTATATCGTCAGTGGATGCAGTCCATTGAAGTGTGAATCCAGTTTCGGAAGGCAAAGAGTTTTTCAAACCAATAGGCGTACTTGGTGCATTCAAGTCAGCAACCAATGTAGTAACGGATAATACAGTACTAGCACTGGATGTGTTACCTGCAGCATCACGCGCTTTTAGTGTAATGGCATAGCTAGTGCTAACGGAAAGACCTTTAATATTGATTGATGTGGATGGAGTAGATGAATAAAGCAATCCATTGATATAAACATCATAATTAGCCACACCTACATCATCGGTGGATGCACTCCAATTCAGGGTGAAGCTAGACTGAGCTAATTTGGACGAAATCAAGTTTGTAGGGGTTGTTGGCGCAAGAGTGTCAATAATAGGAGTTTTTACACTAAACGATTTACTACAATAGTTGGGACCACGACCTGAAGGACCACCACCTTTATCATCAGAACTCATATATATTGAATAATCAGGATTAAATGGATAGATTGATTTATTAGTTCCATAGAAATTTACACTGGCAGCATCACATATAGCCACATCTCGATTAGTAGGGTCTGGGTAGGTCAATGGAAGGACAGCCCATTCACTGAAATCAGGAGAAGCATAATAAAATTGATTAAATTCAACACCATTCTTTAATCCTGACAAGGTTATTATTGAACCCTTTACTGTAGCATTGAAATTTACACAGTAAATAGGAGTTGTAGGCTTATTCATATCGAAATAGTCAGCATTAAACTCTTTTGAGCAATCTTGAGATTTTCCTCCTGTTAAATTACTATTTACACTCTTTATAGCTACAAATAATTTTGACGAACCATTTGTGCCACCGATTAAAGGATTACCCCATTTAGTATTTAATCTGTAAGTTTTGTAAGTAGTAGCACCTGGAGTAATACCAGACCAAGTTGTAATGCCATCATCATAAGTTCCTGTAGCCCACATAGGATCAGTAACCCACGCACAATAAGGTTCCTGAATATTAGGTTTAAGACCAGAAATAGTAAAAGTCCTTCCGATAGGATCCCAACTAGCGGTCATGTCACTACATAAAGTTGTATCCCTCACATACTGAGCCTGCAGTTTCAGACTCATAGTCAATGCTATCAAACAGATAGCAATAGAGAATAATGAATTCTTTTTCATAGATTTTTAAATTTAGATCGTTGATAATTTTAATTATGATTCCACTCAAAATTAAGACAGTTAACGATGAGTAAACCACTACTCAAGAATCTTTATTTTGTGTTTTTTTAACAATTGGTTTTTGTCAACCATGTATTCCTACGTGAAGATTAAGAAACGGCCAAGTACTTAATCGTTCATAGGGTGCTTTGAGAGTTAGAAGCTAGTAATAAGCTTTTTCTTTTACTGTTTCTCAAAGTTCATTCAATCGTTTACCTTCATGATTTGAAAAAACTGGATGTTTGGATTCACCGATTACTTGTCGTGAGTAGATGCTGTTATGTCCCGAAAACAGATAGGCAACAATGCAAGCAATTGAAGCATAAACACCACATTCCATGCCGAATAGTTCGATGGCCATGATGCTGCAAGCAATTGGTGTATTGGTGGCCCCAGCAAAAACGGCTACAAAGCCCATCCCAGCTAAAAGTCCTATGGGAAGAGGGATGACAAGACTGAGTGCATTGCCCAGCGCAGCCCCAATAAAAAATAATGGCGTCACTTCGCCACCTTTGAACCCTGCAGAAAGGCTGATAATGGTCAACATCATTTTTATTGCAAAATCATACGCTGGCAGTTGGGTGTCAAACGATTGAACAATGGTGGGAATGCCCAGCCCTATGTGTTTGGTGGTGCCAAGAGCCCAAACACTACAAGCCACGATGATACCACCCACCAAAGGGCGAAATGGAGGATATGAAATGTAAGATTTCATCAAGCTTCCAGTTTTGTGCATCCCTTTGCTGAATAATGATGCACACAGTCCAAAAATCATCCCTGCAAGAATGGAATAGGCTATATTCAACAAAGATGTGCTAGGGATAAATGCGATGTGATAATGTGTATGTGGTGTTTGCCAAAGTCTGGTGACA
>CAIUKZ010000226.1 GCA_903899865.1 uncultured Bacteroidales bacterium
CAAATAAAATCGTGCACTTCTCCATATACATCTTTTCTACCAGTTACTCTATACACTTCATCGCCTCTGTACCAAAGTGTTACTTTGCCACGACATGTTGGGCAATTGCGGTGAGCGTCCATGGGCTTGAGAAACCACACCCGGTTTTTGAATCGGAAAGTCTTGTCAGTAAGTGCTCCTACTGGACATACATCAATAATATTTCCCGAAAAATCATTCTCAATGGCTTGGTGTATAAATGTGGAAATCTCCGATTTTTCACCTCTATAAAGCACTCCATGCACTCGGTTGTCTGTTAGCTGGTCGGCAGCATACACGCATCTATAGCAGAGTATGCACCGATTGGGGTGAAATTGTATCAGATTGCCAATATCAACTTTGTCGTAAGTGCGCTTTTCTTCTTCAAACCGTGTCGCATTAGTACCATGCTCGTAACTTAAGTTTTGCAAATCGCATTCACCTGCTTGGTCACACACTGGGCAGTCCAATGGGTGATTGAGCAACAGGAATTCTACTACCGCTTTGCGGGCATCCACTACCTGTGGTGAAGAGATGTTTTCTACCACCATTCCGTCCATCACCTCTGTGCGACATGATGCTACCAGTTTGGGTATCGGACGAGGGTCATTTGCCGAGCCTTGAACCACCTTGACCATGCACGTGCGACATTTACCACCACTGTTTTTCAGTTCTGAATGGTAGCACATGGCAGGGGGAACTATCTCACCTCCAATTTTTCTGGCTGCTTGAAGTATCGTTGTTCCTGGTTCTACTTCTATGGATTGGTTATCAATTGTTACTTTGAACATCTGGTCTATGATAATTTTAGTATTCTTTGTTCAATTCTTTTGCTTAGCTGGCTTTAGTTCTTTACGTCCAGTTTTTCTAAATTTCCGTGTTTGATGTTTTTAATCAATTCGGGATGATTGACATGAAATTCAAACTCGTGTCTGAAATGTCGAATGGCTGCTGCTACTGGCCATGAGGCTGCATCGCCAAGTGGACAGATGGTATTTCCTTCAATTTTTGAAGCAATGCTCACTAGCAGGTCAATGTCCTTAGTTTTGCCTTGTCCGTTTTCAATGCGATGTAGCACACTTTCCATCCAGCTAGTACCTTCGCGACAAGGCGAACATTGTCCGCATGATTCATGATGATAGAACCGTGAGAAATTATAGGTGTTTCTAACGATGCAAGCATCTTCATCAAACACGATAAAACCACCCGAACCAAGCATTGACCCTGAAATAAATCCACCTTCGGAGAGCGATTCATAACTCATCAATCGGTCTACTCCTTCAATAGTTTTTAGGATCAACTCTTTGGGTAGAATAGGCACTGACGAACCGCCTGGAACTACCGCTTTCAGTTCTTTCCCCCCTTTTATTCCTCCGCAATAAGCATCACTATATATAAATTCATGTACGGGTAGCCCTAACTCAATTTCATAAACACCTGGCTTATTTATATTTCCACATGCCGAAATCAGCTTTGTTCCTGTACTTCTTCCTATTCCAATTTTGGCATATTCCTCACCGCCATTGTTTACTATCCACCCAATGTTGGCTAGTGTTTCCACGTTATTTACTACTGTAGGACATTGGTAAAGTCCTTTGATAGCTGGAAATGGTGGTTTCAAACGAGGGTTGCCCCGTTTTCCTTCGAGCGACTCTATCAATGCGGTTTCTTCACCACAGATGTAGGCACCCGCACCCGAATGAACATGTAAGTCCAAGTCAAATCCGCTACCCAATATATTTTTTCCGAGCAATCCTGCTGCATAAGCTTCTTTTATAGCAGTATTTAGAATTCCGATAACGGCTTTAAACTCGCCTCTCACATAGATATAAGCTTTGTTAGCTCCCAATGCATAGGCTGCACAAATCATCCCTTCTATCAGTCGGTGTGGGATGTGTTGCATCAAGTAGCGGTCTTTGAAAGTACCGGGTTCACTCTCATCGGCATTACAGATCAGGTAGCGAGGATTGCCACTTTTTTTGTCGATAAAGCTCCACTTCATTCCAGTGGGAAAACCAGCACCACCACGACCACGAAGTCCAGCTGTTTTTACCTCTGTTACCACCTCATCGGGTGTCATGGACTTCAATGCTTTTTTCAAAGACAGATATCCTCCATGTTGGCGATATACATCTAAGTGTTGAATCCCCTCAACGTCAATATGTTCTAAGACAATCTTTCTTTCCATGTTTGCTCTTCTGGTTTCTTTAGTTCTTTTTTGCTACGCAATTCTGCAAGAATGGTATCAATTTTGGTCAAGTCCAAAAATTCATAAAACTCAGTATTCACTTGCATCACTGGTGCCGACCCACAAGCACCAAGACATTCTACTGCTTTGAGCGAAAATAGTCCATCACTCGTTGTCTCACCCACTTTTATTTGTAGTTTTTCTTCCAGATAAGCCATGATGTCCTCTCCACCACAGATGGCACAGGGGCCAGTATGACATACCTCAATTACATATTTACCTACTGGTTCCAAATAAAACTGAGAATAAAAAGTTGCCACCTCAAATACTTCTATCGGAGTGATGCTGAGTAGTGAGGCAACATATTCCATGATATCTACATTCAAACTACCTCCCATCTCTTCTTGCGCAATGTGCAGAATAGGTATCAAAGCCGACTTCTGTTGTCCCTCTGGATAGTGTGAAATAATGGTGTTTATTTTTTCTAATGTAGTAGGCGAAAAGGCAACAGCCTTATTCTCTTTTACATATAGTTTATGTTTAAAATGTTTTTCGCTCATTTGTTCTTAGGTCGTTAAATAGGATATGAGTCTTACAGCTCTATTTTAATGAACTGGATGTTCAATTTAATTTTTGATTATCGAAACCGATTGTATTTTTACTCCACACCGTTACGCATCCAATTCTCCAGCTATCACGTTCATGCTACTCATGGTCAGAATGGCATCTGAAAGCGAACTGTCTGTAATCATTTCAGGATATGCCTGGTAGTAAATAAAGCCAGGACGGCGGAAGTGCAATCGGTATGGGCTACGTCCACCATCTGCCACCACATAAAACCCGAGTTCGCCATTTGCACCTTCTACGGCTTTGTAAATTTCCTTTTTAGGTACATCTATCTCGCCCATCACCATTTTGAAATGCCCAATTAACGGTTCCATTTTGCTGTACACATCTTCTTTGTTTGGCAGGTAGAAAGCTGGCACTTCTACATTGAATTTTCCTTCAGGTAAATTGTCCAATGAATTGGTAATAAGCTTTATGCTTTCCCATATTTCTGTCTGACGCACGCAAAATCTGTCATACGTATCTCCATGTTGCCCTACAGGGATTACAAAATCAAAATCGTTGTATGAACAATAGGGCTCTTGCACTCTCACATCATAATCTATCCCAGTGGCTCGAAGACATGGACCTGTAAAGCTGTAATTCAGCGCTCGTTCTGATGAAATGCTACCTACTCCGATGGTTCTGTCCATGAAAATGCGGTTGCGCATCAACAGATTTTCAAATTGATGAAGTATTTTTGGCAGGTCAACCAACAATTCTTTGATTTTGCGAATAGCTCCAACCGAAAAATCCCTTTCAAATCCACCTACTCTTCCCAAATTGGTAGTCAGTCGTGCCCCACAAAGTTCTTCGTAGATTTCATAAATCTTTTCGCGTTGTTCGAACACATACACAAACCCAGTCAGCGCACCACTATCTACCCCTATCACACTGTTGCAAATCAAGTGATCGGCAATGCGCGCAAGCTCCATCACAATGATGCGCATGTAATCAATACGCTTATTGGTCTCTACTCCCAATAGCTTTTCTACAGCCAAGTGCCACCCGATGTTGTTGATGGGTGATGAGCAGTAATTGAGACGGTCGGTGAGTGTAGTTATTTGATAATAGGGTCTGCGTTCCGCTATTTTCTCAAAAGCGCGATGTATATAACCAATGGTCTGCTCTGCATGCACGATGGTTTCTCCATTCATCGTCAAGATGTTTTGGAAAATACCGTGC
>CAIUKZ010000227.1 GCA_903899865.1 uncultured Bacteroidales bacterium
GTCATGATTTCGTTGCAGAGCACGCTCTATTTCATGAGGTTCAAGACGAGGTATCAAAATGTGTTGTGTCCGAGAGAGTATGGTGGTAATAATTTGGTCAGGTTCGTTGGAAACGAGTAAAAATACAGTTTTTTCGGGTGGCTCTTCTAAAATCTTGAGTAACTTGTTGGCACAACTTACATTCATTTTCTCGGGCAGCCAGATAATCATTACTTTGTATTCCGACTCATAAGTTTTCAAGCTCAACTTCCGTAAGATCTCCTCACTTTCGTTGGCGTAAATCATTCCCTGTTTGGCATCACCAGCTATTTCGGAGTACCATTGATTGACACCAAAGTATTTTTTGGACAAAATGATTTCTCTGAATTCTTTCAAAAAATCATCACAGACTACGGATGTTTTATTGCTTGGTTTGATGACCGGAAACACAAAGTGTAGGTCGGGATGAGCCAGTTTTTGGTATTTTACACAGCTGGGGCATTTTCCACAAGAATCAGCAGGCTGTTTGTCTTCACAGCAAATATACTGTGCATAAGCGATGGCAAGAGCCAATTTGCCTACACCTTCAGGTCCACGAAGCAATTGCGCATGTGGAATGCGCTGCTCGGCAACCGAACGGACAAATCGTGATTTGATGGCTTGCTGGCCTATGATTTCGGAAAATAACACGGATTGAAAAATTAAGAATTCAAGTTATAGACCTCATTATTCAAAAAAATAAGAACAAAAAGGGTATCTAACTCGCAAAAATACAAAAAATAAAGGATAAGTCAAATTGTAAAACAGCTCTAATTTCGATTTCAGAGCAATAGATTGTAGTTCAGTAGCTTTTGTGTCGTTTTTTCATAGACTGGAAGTGCATCTGAGCCATTCATTTTCAGACAAAAATCAATGTCCTTCTCCAAACCGTGTTTTATCAATCTATCGAAGTGCTCACTAGTGGACAAATAAGATTTGAGGTCAACTTTAGCTTCCTTCCACAACGAGAGTGCCATGCAGGAAGCATCACCAGTGAGTGTAAAGTCCTTTTCAAGGAGTAATGATTCTATCAATGCACCACCGAACAGCGTGTCTTCCAGATTCACTTTGTTGTTCCATCCGGCACACAACACCATGACGTTTTGATTTTTGTGCACGCAGTAATCGGTCACCACTTTTAAATTTGTAAATGCGCCAATTACGATGGTATCGGCACTTTCTGCAATTTTCAGTGCCTGAGTCCCGTTGGTGGTAGTGAATGCAATTTCATTACCACTCACTTTCTGGGCTGTGTATTCATAAGGAGAATTGCCAAAATCAGCAAAATCACATCGAGCCACATTGCGTTCGGCTCCAGCCAGTAATCCTTTGGCTTTATACTCCTGTGCTTCATCAACACTTTTCACTGGGATAATAGCCTTTACACCTGCATCCATGGCAGCACAGATGGTAGTGGATGCTCGGAAAATATCTACGATCACCACAGTAGTCTGAAGGTCAGTATCGTAGAAAGAATATAAAGCGGGGGATAAACAGATGTCTATTGTCATGGTTTTTTGATTAACAAACAGTAAGTTGATATACAAAAGTAGCATTATTTTTGACTACCTTTGCTATCAAAGTTGAAAATCAAACATATATCTATGAACCCAATTCACACGAAAGCAGTA
>CAIUKZ010000228.1 GCA_903899865.1 uncultured Bacteroidales bacterium
GTTAAATGCAAATCACGAAAAGAACTGGTGAGAAAATATGCCAGTAAAATGTTTGATTTGCTCAATGAGTGCTATCAAGACCTCTATGGTTTTTCCAAACTGAATGAAAAGCAAAAATTGTTTTACATCAATCTTTACTTTGGAATTGCACGCCTTGATACCATTGCTATCATTGTCAACGAGCAAGATGATGTGATGGCCGTAGGCATTTCACTTCCCAACGTGACAGATGCGCTCCAAAAAGCAAAGGGAAAATTGTTCCCATTTGGATGGTACTACCTTTTGAAAGCACTGCGTAAAAGTGATGCAATAGACTTATATTTGATGGGTGTACATCCAAGTTTGCAAGGAAAGGGAGTAAATTCGATTATATTTGCTGAATTGATGCCTGTCTATGCCAAAAACGGATATAAATATGCCGAAAGCAATCCGGAGCTGGAAAACAACACCAAAATGTCATCACAGTGGAGTGAGTTCGAACACGAGTGCCACAAAACACGCCGTGTGTACATAAAGAATTTATAATTAGCAGTTTGATCTATTTATAATAAAGAAAAAAAAATAATTTTATAAGCAGGTAGTGTGCAAAATCATCAATTATTAATTATCAATTATTAATTAATTTGACTCATGACTCGAAGATTTGATTTTTTGGTGATAGGTGGTGGAATGGCTGGCATAAGTTTTGCTCTCAAAGCCGCAAAACATGGCAGTGTGGCGTTGCTGTGCAAAACCACACTCAGCGAATCAAACACCTCGTATGCTCAAGGTGGCATTGCGTCAGTGATCAGTGAGTCAGACAGCTTCGAAAAACATATTGAAGACACGCTGATATCAGGCGATGGACACTGCAATCTAGCCGCTGTAGAAAAAGTGATAAAAAATGCACCATCACAAATCGAAGAATTGTGTAACTGGGGCGTAGAATTTGACAGAGACGAACAAGGGAAGTTTGATTTACACCGCGAAGGCGGACATAGCGAACACCGAATTTTGCACCACAAAGACCGATCGGGGCAAGAGATTCAAGAAAGCTTGATTCGCCAAGTAAAAAGCAACTCACAGATACAAGTGTATGAGCATTACTTTGCCATAGAAATACTTACACAGCACCATTTAGGACAGATTGTAACGCAGCACACACCCAATATTGAATGCTATGGTGCGTATGTATTGAGCCAACGGACTAACAACATTCATACTTTTTTATCAAAAGTAACCATGCTGGCTACAGGAGGAATAGGCAGTGTGTATCTCACCACTACCAATCCTGAAATATCGACAGGCGATGGTATCGCAATGGTACACAGAGCAAGAGGTGCTATCAAGGACATGGAATTTGTACAATTTCACCCCACAGCACTCTACCACCCTGGCGAACAACCCACTTTTTTGATCACCGAAGCCATTAGAGGATACGGTGCTGTGCTACGAACACAGAGCGGAAAAGAATTTATGCACAAATATGACGAGCGAGGCTCGTTGGCACCACGTGACATTGTGGCTAGGGCTATTGATAATGAAATGAAAATGCGTGGGCACGATTTTGTTTACCTAGACGTTAGACATAAGAATGCGGAGGAAACAAAAGAACATTTTCCTACCATTTACAAAAAATGCTTGGAAATAGGGATAGATATTACCACTGATTTGATTCCAGTGGTACCCACTCAGCATTATCTTTGTGGTGGTATAGCGGTAGATTTGAATGGCAGATCGTCCATCAGCAGATTGTATGCAGCGGGTGAGTGTTCATGCACAGGGTTACATGGCGCCAACCGACTTGCATCCAACTCCCTGACAGAGGCCATTGTGTATGCCGACGCAGCGGTTAAGGAAGCTGCAACATTGTTATCAACATTGACTTTCAATGAGTCCATTCCAGAATGGAACGACGAAGGAACGTCTTTGACAGAGGAGATGGTACTCATCACCCAAAGTTTCAGGGAAGTAGAGCAAATAATGAGTACGTATGTGGGCATAGTACGTTCCAACTTACGCCTCAAGCGGGCAATGACTAGGCTGGAAATTCTATACAGGGAGACCGAACTGCTTTTCGAAAAGTCTGTTGTGTCGCGTGAAATCTGTGAATTAAGAAATGTGATAAGCGTTGCATATTTGATTATCAAACATGCCTTGCTTCGCAAAGAAAGTAGAGGACTTCATTACACGGTAGATTATCCAGAACGAATGAAAAACGACATCAATTAAATGAGAACACTTTTTATCATAGTAAGCCTATTTATCATCACCTCAAGTTTTGCTCAAAACGGAACAAAATCTGAGACCAAAGTTGCTATACCCTCTGGTGTGGTAAAAGTAGATGGTGATCAGTCTGACTGGATGAAAAGTGAATCTGACAACAGTCAAGTGCAAGGTAATGATCATGTAAGTTTTACCACCACATCAGAGGGAATAAACATTATGATTCTGACTGGTGAAAACAAAATCCAACTGATAGCTATTACAGGCCAATCCTTGCTGAATGGCAATTTATCACACGGTCGGTTTTTTATACCTGCTCGTAAGGGCATCTACATTCTAAAAATCAACGGAAAAAGCTACAAAGTGGTTTGTAAATAAGGTGGGAAAGACAATCATTGAGTGATAGAAATGAAAAATGAAGAGATTATATGATAGTTGCCCACAATTTTAAAAATATAACATTGAGACACTTAGCTTTGATCTTGATTATTTTTTTCGGACTTTCTCAAACTGCAAGTCCTGAGAATATTAGTTCAACTCATACTATTTTGTCGGACACTATAAGGTTAAAATCCGACCTTAAGATTATTACAAAAACTGCAAATAGCAGAAATTACAGGAATATACAGACTTTAAATTTCGTAGCCGATTACATCTTTAATGAATTGTCGAAAAATTGTGATACTGTTTATTATCAATCTTATTATGTAAATGGAGTTGAGTATAAGAATGTGATTGGGTCAATAGGAATCGACAAACAAGAAAGAATAGTAATTGGAGCTCATTATGATGTTTGTGGCGACCAAGAAGGAGCAGATGATAATGCCAGTGGAGTTACAGGCGTTCTCGAATTATCCAGACTCTTATCAAAAGAAAAACTGAGCTCTCGGATTGATTTTGTTGCTTATTCATTGGAAGAACCTCCATTTTTCAGGACTGAACACATGGGGAGTAATATTCATGCAAAAATGCTTTCTGAAAATCAAGCTAAACTAAAAGGCATGATTTGCTTGGAAATGATTGGATATTTCAACGATAAGCCAAAATCACAATCTTATCCAATTGGATTTTTAAGCCTTTTTTATGGAAATAAAGGGGATTATATTACTATAGTTCAGAAATTTGGTAATGGCACATTTGGCAGTCAAGTAAATAAGTTAATGAAAAAACAGAGACTTATTCGAACAAAATCATTTATAGCCCCATCAAAATTACCAGGCGTTGATTTTTCTGACCATCAAAATTATTGGAAATATGGATATAGTGCAGTAATGATTACAAATACTGCTTTTTATCGGAATAGAAATTATCATGAAAAGACTGACAAAATGGAGACTTTAGATTTAAAAAGAATGGCTTTGGTTATAGATGAAGTATTATTAACAATTAGGAAATTAAAATAAAAAAGTGGGCATCACTGGTTACAAAAAATTGCAGTTTTAGTAGTTTATTCAAGAGTTGTAGCCTGCTTCAACTTTAGTGTAACTTGACATAAAATCACCGACCACAGGCTACTCTTCTCACTGCCAAAGGGAAATGAGTTGTGTTCTAACTTCATTTTTCAATCTTCATTTTTCATGATAAGAATACATCAAAAATAAAAAATAAAACAA
>CAIUKZ010000229.1 GCA_903899865.1 uncultured Bacteroidales bacterium
AACACTAGTCGCTTATTTGATTCTGCCACTGACGTACTTAATCTACCATCAAATCTGAGACTGTTAAGCATAAATTCCTATTACAAACTCAATCTGATAAAAGACAGATTATTCTGGACAGCAGGAATTGGTGTAGGAGCTGTACATGTTAGCTGGGAAAATCTTAACAGACTTGGCATCACATTCAATGCTAGTATCACATTGAATATAAGAATTTTAAAAAATATCTATATAGAAACTTCGCCACTGACGATTATAATGCCTGTCAATAGGTTGTATTACTCTCCTATCAAAATCGATCCTTTCGAACAATTTTATGCAGTTACGCTCCTACCTGTTGGAATAAAAGTCAAATTATAACGAAGTGCATCATTATTTATCCGACTATTTAAATGCTAATTATGAAAAATAAAAAGGCTTATGTAAGTGCCCTATTGTTATTAACCTTAACATATAGTTGTGGCGATTCATCTAGTGCTCATTCAGTCACTTTTAAGGTAATAAACAAATCAAGCAACAAAATTGAAAAAGTGAAATTCTTTATAGGAGATATCCGAAGTTCGTGGGATGGTGGAGTATTATCCAAAGGCGATTCTATTGAGTTTTCAACTGGAATAGCTCCCAATGACTCTTCCACCTTTACTTGGAATAACCCAAAAACGACGAATTTCGACGAAACCTTTTTTATCAAAACAAATGGATTAAGAGGCATTGTGGGAGGTTATATCCCTAATGGAAACATTGATGAATACAATAACAAATATTCAATACAAGTCTTTAATGATTCTCTAAAATCGAAAGGACTTTAATAATCATACGACTCACGCAAATGCGGCTAGCTAGTTTCAATTAAACAACTAAACAATCATGAAAAATTTATTTCACATTATCACATTATCTTTGATTTTATGGAGTTGCGAGAACAGCGACAAGGTAACAATTACGTTAGAAAACAATAGCAATTTTGAGCTGACAAATTGTAAAGTAGTATCTATACATGGTGATAGTATAGTGAGTGACTCAATTATCTTTGGTTCTATTCAGAATAAAAACCAATCGACTAAACTTTGGACGACAAAATTACCCAATTCTGATGGAACACTTTATTTCACCGGATTACAAAACAACAAAGAAATTAAGCGATATTTTTGTTATTTTTCAAATGGAGGATTTATACAAAAAACCCACACCATCTCAATTCAAGACAATGAAATAACTTCCAGTTCAAAATAATCTTCCATACGAAATAAGACTAAACTTATGCATCCAACCTACCATCAACTGGTCATTGTATTTTAGAATCCAATACAATAAAAAACGGTCTAATGAAAATTTTCACTAGACCGTTTTGTATTATAGATTATTCAGTGCCTACACATTAAACCTAAAGTGCATGATGTCACCGTCTTGAGCTACATACTCTTTACCTTCCACGTTCATTTTTCCGGCTTCTTTGCAGGCGGCTTCTGAACCAAGTCGTACAAAATCATCGTATTTGATTACTTCGGCACGGATAAATCCTTTTTCAAAATCTGTATGAATCACACCAGCACACTGCGGGGCTTTCCAGCCTTTCTCAAATGTCCATGCACGTACCTCTTGCACACCAGCAGTAAAATAGGTTTGAAGATTGAGGAGGTGATAAGCCGAATTGATAAGTCGTGCTACGCCCGACTCTGTGAGTCCTACCTCTTCCAAAAACATCTGGCGCTCCTCATAAGTTTCTAGCTCAGCGATGTCAGCTTCCGTAGCGGCAGCCACTATAAGTATCTCCGCATTTTCTTCTTTTACCGATTCACGTAGTGCATCCACATAGGCGTTGCCATCCTTTGCCGAAGCTTCATCCACATTACATACATACATTACAGGCTTATCAGTAAGTAAGTACAAGTCTTTCACTAGCTTGGCTTCTTCTTTGTCTAGCACCACCGTGCGGGCCGATTTACCTTGCATCAATGCATCTTTGTAGCGCATGAGGATGTCATACACGGTTTTGGCAAGTTTATCGCCTCCTGTTTGAGCTTGCTTTTGTACTTTGGAAATGCGACTTTCTACAGTTTCCAAATCTTTCAGTTGAAGCTCTGTGTCAATGATTTCTTTATCTCTCACTGGATTCACAGTGCCATCTACGTGGGTGATGTTATCGTTGTCAAAACAACGGAGCACATGAAGGATAGCGTCTGTTTCACGGATATTGGCCAAAAACTTATTGCCCAAACCCTCGCCTTTGCTGGCACCTTTTACCAGTCCTGCTATGTCCACTATCTCTACCGTAGTGGGGACAATGCGCTGTGGTTTTACCAATTCGGAGAGTTTATTGAGTCGCTCATCAGGCACCGTTATCACGCCCACATTGGGTTCGATGGTACAAAATGGGAAATTTGCTGCTTGAGCTTTTGCATTAGAAAGACAGTTGAATAATGTAGATTTACCTACGTTGGGCAAGCCCACTATTCCGCATTGAAGCGCCATGATGTATAGAAGTTAAGTGGTTGATTAAATATTGTTTCGGGGTGCAAAGCTACGAAAAATCGGGTGATTTACCCCCAAAGAGTTTCAATTACTTTAGGGAAATGTTCATACTCCAGGGCATGAATTTTATGGGCTAGGTCTTCGAACGTATCGGTTGGCAACACTTCGCATTTGGCTTGAAAAATAATATTTCCTTCATCATAATGCTCATTGACATAGTGGATGGTAATACCTGACTCAGCCTCCTGGGCTGCTACCACGGCTTTGTGAACATGATTGCCATACATGCCCTTTCCGCCAAATTTGGGCAACAAGGCTGGGTGAATATTGATAATCTTGTCCGAATAAGCACGGATGATGCCATCAGGAACTTTGAGCAAAAAGCCGGCTAAAACGATTGCGTTAATATTATGAACTGAGAGCAGACTTAGAATGTCACTCCCATCCAAAAATTGCTCTTTGGAAAATGTCACTGATGGGACACCTAAGTTTTTGACACGAGTATGAATATATGCATCTTCTTTGTTGGAGATGATAATGGGAAATAAGAAACGGCTGTCTTGAGCAAAGAAATTGATAATATTCTCAGCATTAGAGCCCGATCCAGAAGCAAAAATAGCGATACGGTTAATCATAAAACAAATGTTAATATTGCTCAAAATCGAGCAGATTGTGCAAAAAACATCAATTTTTTTGAATAATTCGAGGTTATGTCGATAAATTTTGTTTCCTTTGCACCGCAAAATTAATCAACAATTTCTATTTATAAACTTAAAAACAAAAATTATGTCAGAAGTAGAAGCTAAAGTAAAAGCGATTATCGTAGAAAAATTAGGAGTAGAAGAAGCAGATGTAGTAGCAACTGCAAGTTTCACTAACGATTTAGGAGCTGATTCACTAGACACAGTAGAATTGATCATGGAATTCGAAAAAGAATTTGGTATTTCTATTCCAGATGAGCAAGCTGAAAAAATCACTACTGTAGGCGATGCTGTCGCACACATCGAAGCTTTACAAAAATAATCTAAATTCCAACAATTTATGGAATTGAAAAGAGTTGTAGTAACAGGTTTAGGTGCTATATCACCATTAGGAAATTCAGTCTCTGAAACATGGGCTAAAATTCTAAATGGTGAGAGTGGCGCTGGGCCTATTACTCGTTTTGATGCTTCTCAATTTAAGACAAAATTTGCGTGCGAAGTAAAAGGTTTTGATGCTTCCAAGTACTTTGACCGAAAAGAAGTACGCAAAGTAGATATCTATGCACAGTATGCAATAGCCTGTGCTACAGAAGCAATCGAAAACTGTGGGGTGGATTTAGAAACATTAGACAAAGACGAAGTAGGAGTAATATTTTCTGCAGGGATTGGTGGTATTGATACTTTTGAAAAAGAGATAGCCTATTACTATCAAAATGAAGAACAAGGACCAAAGTTCAACCCGTTCTTTATCCCTAAAATGATTTCGGATATTGCCGCTGGGCAAATTTCAATCACTTATGGATTTCGTGGACCAAACTTTTCCACCGCTTCGGCTTGTGCATCATCAACCAATTCGCTAATTGACGCATTTAACTATATCCGATTAGGCAAAGCTAATATGTTTGTAGCTGGTGGTGCTGAAATGGCTATCACTGCAGGTGGAGTTGGTGGGTTTAATGCATTGACTGCACTATCTACAAGAAACGACGAACCGACCAAAGCATCGCGTCCATTCAGCAAAAGCCGTGATGGATTTGTGATGGGTGATGGAGCTGCTTGTCTGATTCTTGAAGAACTAGAGCATGCCAAAGCACGTGGTGCAAACATCCTTTGCGAAGTCGTGGGTGGAGGTATGTCAGCTGATGCCTATCACCTTACTGCCACTCATCCTGATGGATTAGGTGCAAAACTGGTGATGCAAAGAGCATTAAAAGACGCAGGCATGGATCCTAGTGAAATTGATTACATCAATGTACACGGAACATCTACTCCTGTAGGCGATATTTCAGAGTCTAAAGCCATCAAAGAAGTGTTTGGTGAGCATGCTTACAAACTAAATATCAGCTCCACAAAATCAATGACCGGGCATCTACTGGGTGCTGCTGGTGCGATGGAAGCTATTTTTGCAGTTATGTCAGTAGTAAACGACATCGTCCCTCCTACTATCAATCATGAAGAAGGAGATGAAGATCCAGACATCGATTACAAGCTAAACTTCAC
>CAIUKZ010000230.1 GCA_903899865.1 uncultured Bacteroidales bacterium
AGTATTTTGCAATAGCTTTTCTTACTTAACTACAGCTGTGTCAGCTTTTACAGTAGTGTCAACAGCAACAGTGTCAACAGCAACGGTGTCAGCAGCAACTGAATCAGTTGCAGGTGCAGCTGTTTCTGCTTTTTTGCAAGATGCGAAAGCTAAAGCTACTACGAAGAATAAAATTACTTTTTTCATTACTTTTTAAATTTTAAAATTTAACATGTTTGTTTTGCAATTCAAAATCGATACAAAGATACATCTATTTTTTATTTGCCGTTAATATATTTCGATTTTTTTTTAATTTTTTTTTGATTTGGTGCATTTGACTTTATTTAGAACTGTCAACGTTATCGTATCAGTTTTATTGTGTCAGGAATAAAAAAAGTCTGTGTGGATACCCACCAGACTTTTGTTCCGTAAATAAATTTACGTTTCTTCTTACTTAACTACAGCTGTGTCAGCTTTTACAGTAGTGTCAACAGCAACAGTGTCAACAGCTACAGTGTCAGCAACTACAGAGTCTGCTGCAGGTGCAGCTGTTTCTGCTTTTTTGCAAGAAGCAAAAGCCAATGCTACAACGCAAAACAATAATACTTTTTTCATTACTTTAAACTTTAAAAATTTAACGATTTAATTTTGTGTTTCAAAATCGATGCAAAGGTAAAATCTTTTTTTTATAATGAGTGATTTTTCCTGTTTTTTTTTGATGAAGTTTTTGAGTCATTTTTAATCAATTATTCTTGTGTTTGATATTTAGATAGTTGGCTTGTTTTTAGATTTATAGATCCCAGTAGTTTTAGTGTTTTAATAGCCTCCCTTTGTCTTGATTGTTTTATATATTCTGGCTGTTTGTTTTCCATTAAGCCTAATAAGTAGCTGTTTTTGTGTGTGTTTTTGCTCACTTTTTTGTGGATGAAAATTACTACTGCATATACGATTAGAACGATAAATTCTCTCAAAAAAATACCGTATCTTTGTCCTTCTTTTTTAAAGCATGTAATTATGAATATATCTTACAATTGGTTAAAGAAATACATCAATATCGATGTTGACGCAGAGGAATTATCTAAAGCTCTAACCTCTATCGGTTTGGAAGTAGGTGGAGTAGAGGAAGTTCAGACTATCAAAGGTGGTTTGGAAGGTTTGGTAGTGGGTGAGGTGCTCACTTGTGTGAATCATGAAAACTCAGATCACCTTCACGTGACTACTGTAAACATTGGGGTTGACCAACCGTTGCAAATCGTTTGTGGAGCGTCAAATGTAGCTACGGGACAAAAAGTGGTAGTCGCTACTATCGGTACAGTATTATATACGGAAGATGGTGATTTTACTATCAAACGTTCAAAAATCCGTGGTGTAGAGTCATTTGGAATGCTCTGTGGAGAAACCGAGATAGGAGTGGGTACGAATAATGATGGAATTATCCTCCTGCCAGCCGATACTAAGGTTGGGATGTTAGCCAAAGATTATTATGGCATTCAAAGTGATTATTTGCTTGAAGTTGATATTACCCCCAATCGTGTTGATGCAGCTTCTCATTATGGAGTAGCAAGAGATTTGTCTGCATTTTATGCATTGAAAGATAAGTCTGTAAAATTGACAAAGCCGTCAGTTGAACTTTTTAAAGTTGATAATACTCAACTTTCCATACCTGTAAAAGTTGAAAATGAGGATGCTTGTCCACGATATACTGGAGTTACTATTTCCGGAGTGAAAGTTGCCGAATCTCCTGAATGGTTGAAAAACTATCTATTGATAATTGGTTTACGACCTATTAATAACGTGGTGGATGTAACCAACTTTGTGCTACATGAAATGGGTCAACCGTTACATGCATTTGATGTGGCAAAAATAAAAGGTGGTGAGATTAGAGTGACTAATTTTCCCGACGGCACTTTGTTTACCACACTGGATGGTGCGGAACGAAAGTTGAGCAGTGCTGATTTGATGATTAGTAATGCTACTGAACCAATGTGTATAGCTGGTGTTTTTGGTGGGTTATATTCTGGTGTGACGGATGCTACTACAGACATTTTCTTAGAATGTGCCTACTTCAATCCTGTGACAGTTCGCAAAACAGCACGCCGACATACATTGAGTACCGATTCTTCGTTTCGTTTTGAGCGTGGATGCGATCCGCAAAATACGATTTATGTGCTAAAACGTGCTGCATTGTTGATTCAAGAAGTGGCTGGTGGTGCTATTTCAAGCGAAATAGTGGATGTGTATCCAACTGAAATCAAACCATTCGAAGTGCATCTTTCTGTTCAGAAGGTGAATAGCTTAATAGGAAAAGAGATTGGCAGGGATAATATTGAAACAATTCTTCGAGCATTGGAAATGAATATAGTTGCTTCGTCTTCTGAGGGTTGGACACTGGAAGTGCCTGCCTACAGAGTAGATGTGCAGCGCGATGTGGACGTAATTGAAGACATTCTCCGCATTTATGGCTATAACAATGTGGAAATAGGTGATAGCTTGAAGTCCAATTTGACATTTGTCACAAAGCCAGATAGTTATAAATTGCAGCAACTGGTCTCAGAACAATTGACTGCCAACGGCTTCAACGAAGTATTGAATAATTCATTGACAAAAGCGTCCTATTATACAGATTTGACCGCTTTTCCGGTAGCCAACTGCGTGAAACTATTAAATCCATTGAGTTCTGACTTAAGTGTGATGCGTCAAACCTTGCTTTTCGGTGGGTTGGAAAATCTAGCTTACAATGTGAATCGTAGAAATGCGGATCTAAAATTCTATGAGTTTGGTAATTGCTACTACTATCATGCAGAAAACAAGAAAAAAGGTGAGACTCTCTCGGCTTATTCAGAGGATTTTCATCTTGGCATGTGGATTACAGGTAATAAACGTGCTCAGTCGTGGGTGATGGGAGATGAAAAATCGAGTGTTTTTGAATTGAAGGCGCATCTTGAGAATATGTTCCGTAGATTGGGAGTAGATTTAAAAAAAATGGTTGTGGGTGAGTATGCGGATGATTTAATAAGTGAAGGAATGTGTATTTATAATAGGTCGGGTAGAAAGATGGCTGTTTATGGAGTGGTTCACTCTAAAACTCGAAAGGTAGTGGATATTGACGCTGAGGTTTATTTTGCCGATATCAACTGGACAAACCTGGTAGTCGAACTAGGTCACCACAAGGTTAAATATGCTGAAGTTTCTAAATTTCCTGAAGTGAAACGTGACCTGGCTCTGTTGTTGAACAAAGAGGTGACTTTTGCTGAAATTGAAAAAATAGCTTATGAAACTGAACGAAAGTTATTGCGACGTGTTAATCTTTTTGATGTGTATGAAGGTAAGAATCTAGAAACTGGTAAGAAGTCTTATGCAGTTAGTTTTATCCTACAAGATGAAACAAAAACATTGACAGATAGTCAGATAGATGGAATTATGAAGAAGCTTCAACATAATTTTGAGACAAAACTAGAAGCAAAACTACGATAAGAACAAGTTCTAATCATGATTAATGCACAGGATCTTGTGCTGGTTTTGTGGTGAGACGATTTTAATAACAATTATGGACGATCAATCATTTAATTCTCAGATATTACATACAGCTTATCCTCGAACTGATGCATATAATGCCTTAAGCATGCCAATTTATAACTGTGCTGCTTTTGAATTTGAGTCGGCAGAGGCTATGGAGTTGGCTTTTTTAGGTAAATCTACTGACCATACTTATTCTCGAATTACTAATCCAACGGTGCAGTATTTTGAAAAACGAATTCAGACCATCACAGGAGCTATGAGTGTTACTGCTCTGAACTCAGGCATGGCTGCTATTTCTAATGTGTTGATAACGCTCGGTTATGCTGGTGCTAATGTAGTGACCTCACCACATTTGTTTGGTAATACGTATTCGTTGATGTCTTCTACATTGGCTGCTTTTGGTTTGGAGCTTAGGCTTTGTGATTTGTCCAACCCAAAAGAAGTGGAGGCCAATATTGATGAAAATACTTGCTGTGTTTTTTTGGAAATTATCACTAATCCACAGCTTGAGGTCATTGATTTGAAGCAGATTTCAGAAATAACCCGTCGTTTAAATGTCCCATTTGTGGCTGATACTACCATCATCCCATTCAATTCATTTAAGGCGAAAGATTTCGGGGTAGATATCGACGTGGTATCTAGCACAAAGTATATTTCTGGTGGTGCAACAAGTTTGGGTGGCTTAATACTTGATTATGGGACTTTTGATTGGGCTAATTCCAAGAAATTGCGTGATATGGCTCAAAATTTTGGACCAATGACCTTCACTGCAAAGTTGCGCAAAGAAGTACACAGAAACTTGGGTGCTTATATGTCACCTCAGGTAGCTTATATGCAAACGCTAGGATTGGAGACTATGACATTGCGTTATGAACGAGCCTCTGGTAACTGTGTTGAATTGGCAAAAAGGCTGAGCGAAATGAGTGAAATTGAAACAGTGAATTATATTGGTCTCCCAGATAATCAATACTATGAAGTGAGCAAGCGTCAATTTGGAGCTAATCCAGGTGCAATGTTTACCATTGATTTGGCTTCACGGGAAGCGTGTTTTGTTTTTCTAAATAAACTTAAGTTGATAAAACGTGCAACCAATTTGTTTGATAACAAAACCCTAGCTTTGCATCCTGCAAGTACAATTTATGGCACATTTTCAGCTGAGATTCGTCAAAAACTACATGTTTCCGATAAGACCATTCGTTTTTCAGTAGGGTTGGAGGGCGTCGATGATTTATATCAGGACATCGTGCAAGCATTGAAATAATGAGTACCTCACATAAATCCATTTTTCAAATGAGAAAGTGGATTTTTTTTGTCTGTTTTTCTTAAGATAGTTCCCAAAATGGGAATTTAGTATTATCTTTGTCAAACGAATGGTGATTAATGAAAAGAATTATTGCAAAAAGTACTTTGAGAGAGTTTTGGGAAGAATACCCTGATTCTGAGCAGTATTTAAAAACTTGGTATGATACCGCAATGAATTCCGATTGGAAATCACCCGCAGACGTGAAACAAACCTATGCCAATGCAAGTGTTTTGAAAAATAATCGCGTAGTGTTTAATATCAAAGGGAACACTTATCGATTAATTGCAAAGTTTAATTTTGAAAAGCAATGGATTTTTATACGATTTGTCGGGAATCATACGACGTACGATAAAATTGACGCCAATTTAATTTAGATAGAGGGATTATGAACATAAGAATGATAAAAACAGAAGACGATTACAGAGCAGCTCTGATAAAAATGGAGAGTTTATTTGATGCTGAGATTGGAACGGTCGAAAGTGATGAAGCTGATATTCTAGGATTGATGATTGATGAGTATGAAAGGCAACATTATTTTATTGATGCTCCAGACCCAATAGAAGCCATAAAGATTAGGATGGAAGAAATGCATTTAAATCAAAAAGATTTAGTGAATGAGATAGGTGGAAAAAATCGAGTTTCAGAGGTGCTTAATCGCAAGAGAAAGTTGACACTTGATATGATACGGAAATCAAATGTTAGACTTAACTTGTCACCAGCACT
>CAIUKZ010000231.1 GCA_903899865.1 uncultured Bacteroidales bacterium
ATCACAAAGTACAAAGTTAACATAGAGTATTCATTCATCAAAGCACCTAGTGGTCGAAGAATTATGACAGACTCTTCAATAAAACGATAGAGGAAGAAAATTATTGTTTTCTTCCTCTATTTTTTTTGCAAAGCATAGTTCAACAAATGGAACTCTGTGCAGCCACTACGATTTAAATTTGAAAAAGTAAGATAGAAGCCCCACTTCCAAAAATCTGAAATCTGAAAAATCTGAAATCTTGGCTCTATAATCTTGGCTCTATAATCTAGTCTCTTGGCTCTATAATCCAGTCTCTTACTCAATATCGCGTGTGATATGTGTATCTTCTATACCTCCCAGATTAGCACCATCGAGTACAGCACCCCACATATTTGTTCCATTTTTGCTCACACCCTGCAGATTAGCCTCAACAAGATTCGCATTTTTAAGCACAGCATCAGACAGATTGGCACCCGCTAAGTTGGCTTTATAGAAATTTGCTTTTTCGGCATCTACATCTGTCAGGTCAGTGCAAGAAAGATTGGCGCCTGCAAGATCAGCAGCATAGAGTTCAGCACTTTTAAAAATTGCTCCAGTGAGGTTTGCTCCAGAAAGGTTTGCCTCAAAAAGATCCGCTTTCGTGAAATCGCAACCCGATAGATCGCAACCCGATAAATTTGCATGTCTCAAATCGGCTTTCGTAAAATTGGCATTGGTGATTTTTGAGTTACTCAAATTGGCATTTATCAAGTCTGCTTTCGAAAGATTAGCGCCAGATAAATCAGAATCCATCAGATTTGCATCTGTCAAATCTGTTTTAGAGAAATCAACATATCGAAGGTCAGCCGCTTTCAAAATAGCACCCTTAAGATTTAGCCCCTTAAGTATTGCCCCTTGAAACTCTAGTTTTCCTATCGAACCTCCTTTTAAGTATTCAACAATCTTTTCTTTGTCTGTCATGGATGTAACGTATTAGTTGTAAAATAATCGGGAATGTATTTATGTATTATGATTTCATAATTGCTTGTCCTCAAAATGGCTGTAATGACATGGTTCATTTGAATAATGCGCCAAAGATAAAATTAATTGTTGAAACAATCCTCGATTTCGGTCCCGATTTTTTTTGAGTATTCCCATTTTCGAGTAGGATTCAATCCGGAATTAATATTTAGTGATATAGGCATCTAAGTCTCAAAATTATGACTACATTTGAGCCATGCAGATTATAAAATTCTGGCTACTAATATGAAAGAGCTCCTTCAACAATCAAATATCGGCTACGGATTTAGTGATACTCCATTTGGGAGATGTTGTATTGGGTTTACAGATCAAGGCATTTTCTCGGTTACTTTCCCAGAATCAACGGGTGAAGGCTTCGATGAAATCGTACGAAGGTACGGCTGCAAAGCCATCATTCGGGACGATGAGCAATCAGAAACGTGGGCTAAGCAAATTTTTTCGGACGGTATTGTCCCACCATTTCAATTGATAGGTACTCCTTTTCAAATCAGTATTTGGAATGAATTATTGGAAATAAAACGTGGAAGCTGTTCTACCTACCAGCAAATAGCCGATGCCATCGGTCGACCCAAAGCGGTGAGAGCCGTGGGCACTGCCATTGGTGCCAACCCCATTGCTTTCCTTGTGCCATGTCACCGTATCATCCGGTCTGATGGAACATTGGGTGGTTATAAATGGGGTGTGGAGCGAAAAAAACAAATACTGTTGTGGGAAAAAACGTTGAAAAAAGAATGAGCAAATCGGGGTTGTAATACAGATGACACCATTAAATAATCTTGTAACTATCAAATAATAGCATTCATTAAACAACTTAAACATTAAAACCATGGAAATTACTTACATCGTATTAGGGGTCTTGGCAATTTTGATTTTAGTTAGTTGCTTTGTTACTGTGAATCAAGGGACAGTAGCTGTGATAACCGTTTTTGGCAAATATAGCCGCATCATGGCACCCGGTTTGAATTTCAAAATACCACTGATTGAAATGGTGAACAAGCGAATTTCGATTCAAAACAAGTCCGTAGAACTCGAGTTTCAAGCAGTGACACAAGACCAAGCCAATGTGTATTTTAAAGCCATGTTGCTTTATGCGGTATTCAATCAAGCCGAAGAGACCATTAAAAACGTGGCCTTCAAATTCGTTGACGAACGCAATTTTATGCAAGCCCTCATTCGTACCATTGAAGGAACTATCCGCAGTTTTGTGGCCACCAAAAGACAGTCCGAAATCTTGAGTTTGCGTACAGAAATCATCGAAGAGGTGAAAAAGCATCTAGATGACACGTTGGAAGAATGGGGTTATCACATGATAGATATTCAGCTGAACGACATCACTTTTGACGAAGAAATAATCAAGTCAATGTCTAGAGTCGTGGCTTCCAATAATCTGAAAGCGGCGGCGGAAAATGAAGGTCAAGCACTGTTGATTACCAAAACAAAAGCAGCCGAAGCAGAGGGTAATGCCATCAAAATATCGGCAGTTGCAGAAAAGGAAGCCGCAATGCAGCGTGGACAAGGTATCGCACTGTTTCGTGAAGAAGTGGCCAAGGGGATGGCTCATGCTGCTAAGGAAATGATTGATGCTGACTTGGATGCATCTTATTTGCTGTTTTCGATGTGGACAGAAGCCATCAAGCACTTTGCCGAACAAGGCAAAGGTAACGTTATTTTCCTTGATGGGTC
>CAIUKZ010000232.1 GCA_903899865.1 uncultured Bacteroidales bacterium
AAAAAATGAATTTGCAAATTGATGCAATTTAATTCCCTGTTGTTTTAGCTAAAGGTGCTAAGCGTTCTAATAGTAATATAATCGATAGAGTAGATGTGATTGTTGATAGACTTTTCGAAACAGTGGTTTCAATATCTACCTTTTTTTCTGGTTCCAATTCCTGCTTTACTTTTTCAGCATCCATATTCATCGTTATTAGTGATCCTGGTACCAATTTTGGGTATTTGTATATCCAAAAAAATCTTTTAGTGGACTCCATTTGATTATTTGGGTAGGTTACAGTTACACTTTTGTGATCAGCATTTCTCTGAAATCCACCAGCAAAGTGTCTCACATACCATGCTGCAGAATGATATCCATGAAATACCACATTCTTAATGCTATCATTGGTGTCATTCATTGTTGAATACTGTCCCATGCGGGTACCAGTTTCAAGAATAGAAACTGTATTCTCCAACCTGTTCACATTGATAACATCACCCTCAAAGAGGATTGGATTCATGGCCTCTTGACGCTTATGTTTTATAGCCTGTTTTACATTCAAACTTACTGCACCTCGATTATTGTATGTTCTAAATAACTGTGTTCCGAATGGATCGGCATCATCCAGCAAACCTCCCGCCAATCTTATAACATCACTTAATTGTGTTTTTCTAGATTCGAGGACATACACGCCTGGATATTTAACCTGACCGTTCAGTTCTACAGTTCGTTCCACCTTAAATTCAGGGGTATAACGCACCACTACTTGATCGAAGGGTTGTAATTTGAAACCTTTTGGGTTGACAACTTGGTAACTTGAATCAACTTCAACAGTGAGGAGAGAGAGTTTGGCTTTTTGAGTAGGCGATAGAACAGTTCTAAACACTTCAACCCGATTGAAAGCTGCCCCAATGGTAAATCCACCTGCATTAACAATTAAATCTTGAAGTGTCATTGTAACATCATAAGTAAATGACTTAGAAGTTTTTACAGCTCCAAAAATCTTAACCCTCCCAACATTAGAATACTTACTACCGTCAAACACATTCAATTGATCACCAGCTTGCATAGGCACATCCAAGTCTCTTTTCAAATCTACCTTGATATACTGCATCTCGGCTCTATTGAACATATTTCGTCTATAGATATATGCTACTGGATACACACTCGCTTTGAGCCCACCAGCCATTTCTATGGCTTGCTTCACAGTGATTTTATCAGTTAGCGAAATAACCTTCTGAAAGGGTAATCTAACAAAACCATTGACAGCAATGGTGTCCACATCACGATAATCAACACGATTCATGACCCGAACTCTATCCCTAGCTTTTAAATCGAAATCTTTATTCCCAGTTTGGTTAATCGAAAAAGGTACTGATATCATTTCAAAAGTAGAATCTTCTTTCATTCGATCTATGAAAATCAAATCTGTCTTTGCTTGATAATCTGGTTTTGCTTTTGCAATGACAGATGATAAAGTTGGGTTAGTCAATAAATCATACTTTCCTGGGTAATACACACTACCTACAACTTCAACAAATTGGTCTAATTTTTTGGTGATGGAATTGATTTTGACAATATCGCCATTGGACAATGAAATTTTTGTCTTTCCTTTCAATACGTCTGTCAAATTATACTCCATCAACTTCAACTCACCATTCTCAAATCTTGATATTTGTACAAAATTTGGATAAGCGTTCTTGGTCAAACCTCCAGCAAATTCGATAAGATCAGTTATAGATTCATTTTCCAACATTTCAAAAAACATGGGGCGATTGATAGCACCAGTAATCTGTACCATTTTTTGTGCGACAGGTAAAAACAAAACGTCATTGTTTTGCAAATCGAATTTACTCTGTACACCAGGGTCTTTCATAAATGCGTACAAATCAATGGTTTTTCTAGTATTACCTCTGATCAACTGTATATTCCTTAATGACCCAATCGTGGTAGGACCACCTGCCGCAGAAAGTGCATTAAAAGCCGAGTTTAATGCAGAGAGATTAAAACCTCCTGTCAGATTAGCCTCACCTAATACATTCACCATAATGGTACGAGCAGTAGCAATAGTGACTACCAACTGATCGGGGCGAAACAAGTAGGAAGATGATAAATTTTTCTTGATTACATCTCTTGCTTGAGCTAAAGTCAATCCTTTTAAAAAGATTTTGGGTGCACCTGAAGGTTGAATAGATCCATCTGCTGCAATGCGTTGTTGAATATCTGTTTGGGAGGCTCCAAAAATAGTGATATGTATTTCATCACCCTCACCAAGCACATAAGTATCTGGGGCTTGAGCACCATCAGTTGTTCTATAAACCGACAGCACTTTGTCTGAAAAAAGCGAATGACCGTAAATGATTTCTTTCACATTGTTTAATAGGGATTTTCTATCAGAAACATCAAGTCCTTTTTCATAGGTTGACTCTTGAACTGTACTCAATGGGATGGATAATTGGGGAGGGGTAACTAATGACATTGTAGGTTGCTGATTATTAATCGATGCATTTGCTGACGCCATTGTATTAGGACGTTTCTTTTCGGCCATCAATTCATCCATCGTAGTTAGAACTTCCGCTTTATATTTTGGCAGTTCTGTGGGAGGAATGGTTTCAATATTAATTCCCTTCTGCAATAAACGTGTTTTTACTTCAGCCTCTGTCAGCCCACGTTTTTGTAGCTCTGCATTGATTTGTTGGATGACCAAGGGTGAAGCACCCATCTGAGCAGAAATGGAAATATTACAAAAAAAACATATTAGAAACAAAAAGCAAAAAATGAGTGAAATCTTTATTTTCATATAAATCATATCTAAAATCCTATTATTTATTACACTTTGAGAGCAAAAATACTAAATTCAAACTATTGCTACAAATTTTAAACCAAAATCCCTGAACCTACACCATGTATTTAGTCGTTTTATCCTATCACAATTGTCAACAACAGTACATTTTGCCGAGTTAATTTAGAAATATCCTGTTAAATGTTTAAAAATAGCTAGAATTTCATCTTTGATATTTTTGATATGATTAGGCTATTTCTGAGTAATATTTAAACTTTAGTAAATATCAATAAATAAGGCACATTTATTAATACTTTATTTTTAACAGTCACAAGTATTCTTTTCATTTCAACTCATAGAAAGAAGCTTTGGTTAGAAAAACCTGCTGTCTTCGATAAAAAAATGCTACATTTCTAGGGTAGAATCAACGAACACACTTTGTATTTCAAATGGATTAAACAAAAAATTTAGGGATTGTTGATTATTTAAAAGACGATTTTGTATGGGCGTACAATCAAAATTTATTCATACTCAAGAATATAACAACTAAAACGAGAAATAGTCTGTCGATTATAAAATAAAATTAAAATATCTATCATTGAAACTATTTGATATGTAAAATTAATTAGATAGTTTTGTATATAACTTATTGAAAATGCACCACCTACCTGATACATTTCTCTCCAATTGTAAAGAACTATTCAATGCGGAATATCCAAAGTTTTTAGATGCTTTACAACAACCATCGCCCACTAGTATCCGATTAAACGACAAAATTGCAATTACCCCTTCAGACGAGCAAGTAAGCTGGTGTGAAAATGCATATTATTTAAAAGAACGTCCACTATTTACTGCAGACCCACTGTTTCATGGAGGTGCTTACTATGTACAAGAAGCAAGCTCCATGTTTCTTTACCAAGCTATAAAACAGCACTTTATCAATTCAGAAAAGGTTTTAGACCTCTGCGCAGCACCAGGAGGAAAATCGACACTTTTGTCGCAGACTTTATCTGACAGCACGATTTTAATTTGTAATGAAATTGTCAGGTCTAGAGCCTATATTCTTGCAGAAAACATAATCAAATGGGGCAATCCGAATGTGATAGTAACAAACAATGAGCCGAAAGATTTCGGAGATGTACCAAATTACTTCGATGCAATTGTGGTGGATGCACCTTGCTCCGGTGAAGGTATGTTCCGCAAAGACAACAATGCCATCGGTGAGTGGTCATTAGCCAATGTTGAAAACTGTGTAGTGCGTCAACGAAATATTTTGACCCAAGTATGGGATGCACTGAAACAGGAAGGAATCATGGTCTACAGTACGTGTAC
>CAIUKZ010000233.1 GCA_903899865.1 uncultured Bacteroidales bacterium
AAACAAATGCGACCTTTCACAAAGCATTAATCCTACAAGTTTATGATGACGGATTTTAATATCAATGATACTCTTTTAGGAAAATCAGTGCAGATAACTCAGCACTATGACCCTTCGGTGCTGTTTCGCATTCCGCGTTCAGAGAATCGAATAAAATATGACTTGCACGATGATGCATTGCCTTTTGTGGGCTATGATGTGTGGAACTGCTATGAATTTTCCTTCTTGTTGGACAATGGTTTTCCGGTGACTAGGGTAATGAAGCTAATTTATTCGTCCAGTAGTAGTTTTATTGTCGAATCCAAATCCTTAAAACTCTACCTGAATTCGTTCAATATGGAGCGATTTGGTGCGTCGGTGGATGATGGGTTGAGTAAAGTTAGTCAGTTGATTACTCAAGATTTGGAGCATTTATTGCAAACCACTGTCAGTGTTTCTTTTTTTACCCCTGACTCGGATGTAGCAGTTCCTTTTACAGATACCCCTTCGAGTGATTTGGTAAGTTTGGTGGGTGAAGGTGAATTGACGAGCTTGAGTTTTGATCATTTTAATGAAACGCCCGATTTGCTTGAAGGTCAGTTGACGACTCAAAATGAGACTCTCAGCTTTCACACCGATGTGTTGCGCTCCAACTGTAGAGTCACCAACCAGCCCGATTGGGGGGACTTGTATGTCTACATTCAGTCGTCCTACAAGATTGATGTAGCTTCCGTTTTACGGTATTTGATTTCATTTCGAATGGAAAATCACTTTCACGAAGAAGTGGTGGAGATGATTTATACGCGGTTATGGACACGATTTAAGCCCGAAAAGCTACGAATTGCTGCCATGTACACCCGCCGGGGTGGTATTGATATCAATCCTATCCGTTCATCCCATGAGGCATTGATTGATAGGGTTATGATTGATCCACTAACTAGGGTAGAGAAGACTTTGAGGCAGTAAAGCGTGTGAATGCATACAACGTTCAGACAATTCAAACCGTGGGATTCAAAGAAATTATCCTACATAAATCGAAAAATGTAGTCCGTTTGTTTGTCAATATCAAAAAATGCAGTATCTTTGCACCCGAATTACACAGCATGCGGCTGTGGCGTAATTGGTAGCCGCGCCAGACTTAGGATCTGGTGCCGAGAGGCGTGGGGGTTCGAGTCCCTTCAGCCGCACGAAAGAAACTCCCCGATAGTCTTTGTTGATTGTCGGGGAGTTTTTGGTTTGATTGAGTGACATATATGTGTTAAAGTTGTTTTGGAAAATTCGATTAGCTTGATGGATAAGAAATTTGTTGAAGTTACATCGTTTGGAATATGTAAATGCAGATTCATTTTAACGAGCATGGTCGCTAACAAAGAAACAACAACAAATGGTGTTCAATTTGAAAATTTAAGATAAGATGGAATTTGGTAGCAAATTTCTTTAGAATTGAAGTTTTTGATAGTCCATGTTTTGAATGTGTGTGTTAAAAGTATTTAGAGCCATAAATTTCGTGTCTTTTAAAATGAAACGTACTTTATTAGCAGGATTAATAGTGTTTTTTCCCACTTTTAGTTATGGAATAAGGCCATTTATTACAGATGACGCCAGAATAGTGGGTGCACGGTTAGCTCAATGTGAGAGCTGGATACGATTAGATGATTTGTCTTGTCAGCAATGGAATGTGGCGGCTTATGGACCAAACGACCGATTGGAGATTAGTTTAGGCTTGGTACACGGAATAGAGCTGTCGCCAATAGCTAAGAATCAGTATTCATACGCCATGCCATTAATTCAGTCAAAGTATCTGCTTAAAGAGTATGTGCCCAACAAAACTCCAGGAATAGCAATTATCACAGGTACTTTCTTGCCATTTGGGAAAGGTGATTTTAAAGCGCCGAATTTCAATGCATTTGGCTACCTTGCCTTGACAGAAAGTCTAGGTAATAATGATTTGGTCTTAATTCATGGTAATCTTGGAGCAAATTACATGCATTCTCAATCGGGTGATCTTACTGTTACTTGGGGTGTGGGTACTCAGATTAGAACATTTGGCGGATTACACTTTGTAGGAGAGGTATTCTCTGGCGATCCTTATGTGCCTGGAAGTGGAATGGCTTTTCAGACAGGTTTCAGATATTTTGTAAATGATTTTGTACAAGTTGATGTAACAATGGGTGAAGGTTTTGCGGGTCAGCATAAATTGCCACTTTGGGGCAGCTTAGGAGTGAGAATGGTTACTGATTGGTTTAAGAAATAATTTTAGGCTTGAAAATTTAGTTTTTTACTGAAGTACACAAATTATGAAGAGCTAATTCAAAATCAAAAACTCCCCGATAGTCTTATGATTATCGGGGAGTTTTTGGTTTTGTGGAATGCTATTTTTTTACCTAAATGCCTAAAGTTTATTTTATTTCCCCCATGCTTTGATGCAATATGCATCGGTATAGCTGTGTAGATATATCTTACCATTTGCACCACTGGGTCGTGAGTTGGCAAAAGCTTGATCATCCTTGGGAGTAGCAACTCGTTTCAGTAGTTTGCCTGTATTGGGGTCTATCATGCCCAAGTCGCTATACCAGCGCTGATAGAGGA
>CAIUKZ010000234.1 GCA_903899865.1 uncultured Bacteroidales bacterium
GGTACACCTTCCGAAATGGCAATCACCAGTTTGATGCCTGCCTCAGATGCTTCTAAGATAGCGTCTGCAGCAAATGGTGCTGGCACGAAAATGATGGAGGTGTTAGCCTGAGTTGCTTTCACGGCATCTTCAACTGTGTTGAAAACCGGAATGCCATCTATTTCTTGTCCCCCTTTACCAGGAGATACACCACCGACTACATTGGTTCCATAAGCTTTCATTTTTTTTGTGTGGAAGCTTCCATCTCTACCTGTGATTCCTTGAACTAGGAGTTTGGTGTTTTTATTTACTAGTATGCTCATATTGCTTAATATTTTTGAGTGTTTTTTTATTGTAGATTAAGGACTTATTAGTTTTTTTCGGCTGCGAATTTTACTGCCATTTCAGCTGCTTCTCCCATGGTTTGAACCACTGGGATGTTCAATTGCTTAATGATTTCTAATCCTTCTTTTGCATTTGTGCCTTCCAGCCTGATAACTATCGGAATCTCAACTTTGATTTGTTTAAAAGCTTCAGCAAGTCCTCTTGCCACATCGTCACATCGTGTAATGCCACCAAAAATATTGATCATAATTGATTTTACTTTCTTGTCTGAGGTTAGTAGGTTCATCGCCTCAATTACTTTTTGTGGATTGGAACTACCACCAATATCCAAGAAGTTGGCAGGTGTGCCACCATAAATTTGAATCATATCCATGGTTGCCATTGCCAGTCCTGCACCATTCACCATACATCCGATGTTTCCATCAAGTGGAATGAAAGCCAATCCTTTGCTTTTAGCAAACAACTCAATTTTTTCCACCTCATCCGGTTCATTGATGGCTTCGATTTCCTTCTGACGGTAAAGTGCATTGTCATCAAAATTCATTTTACCATCTAGCGCGAGTAGTTTACCTTCGTCGGTAATGACCAATGGGTTGATCTCAACGATTGTAGAGTCGGTGTCAATGAAAATTTTGTATAATTGTTGGAACAGATCAGTGGCTTGTTTTACCAATGAGATGTCATCAAACAGTTGGAATGCAATTTTACGGGCGGTAAATGCAGTAAGACCCAAATCGGCGTCTATTGGAAATTTGATGATGGCATCTGGATTGTCCTTGGCCACTTCTTCAATTTCGACACCTCCTTCTTTACTTGCCATGAATAGCACCGATTTCGTATTTCTGTCAATGGTAAGACCTACGTAAAACTCTTTGTTAAATTTAACACCTTCTGCAATTAATATTTTTTCTACCAGACAGCCTTTAATGTCCATCCCTAATATTTTCCCAGCTGCATCACGTACATCGTACTCAGTACGTGCCAGTTTTACACCACCAGCTTTACCACGTCCTCCGACTAAAACTTGTGCTTTTACGACTACAGGTAGCCCCAATTCACTAGCGGCCTCAATGGCCTCTTGTGTGTTATAACATAATTTTTCTTTAGTAACAGCTATGCCGTACTTTGAGAATATCTCTTTTGCTTGGTATTCGTGGATTTTCATAAGCTGAATGATGTGTTTTAATAGATTAATTTATTTTTTATTTTATGTTAATGTTGAATATAATACATAAATTATGTATTGGTACTTTTTTGTGTGGATTTTATTGCATATTCTTCCATTTTTAACGGATGGAAGTACAGAAATGTTCATTGTGTGAAAAATTATTTTATTTTTACCGTTTTATTAAACCAATCTTTACGCTTTATGTCTATGATAGTAAATACACTACTGGTAAAACTCTTTAATCACCATTACCGATGTCCGAGTCTGAAATTGAACTGATAAAACGACTCAATGATCCGCTGAAACGTGAAGCTGCATTTTCAATCCTTGTCAGTGAGTGTCAGGAACGAATATATTGGCACATCCGCAAAATGGTGCTTGTACATGAAGATGCTGATGATGTGATGCAAAATACTTTCTTGAAGGCATGGAAGGGTCTTGATACTTTTAGAGGTGAGTCACTTTTTGTAACATGGCTATACCGCATAGCCAGCAACGAGACCATGACATTTTTAAATAATAAAAAGAGTAAATGGATGGTGTCCTTTTCATCAGCTGAAGACACAATAATGCATCAGCTGGAAGCCGATAAATACTTTAATGCTAACGAAGTGCAATTAAAGTTTCAAAAGTCACTACTCACTTTGCCCAGCAAGCAACGATTGGTGTTTAACATGAAGTACTTTGATGAATTGACCTATGAACAAATCTCTGAAATAGTAGGCACATCAGTTGGAGCATTGAAAGCTTCATACCACCATGCTGTGAAGAAAATTGAAAAGTATTTTGAGGAAAATGAGGGGTTTTAGTAAACGAGTAAACGAGTAAACAAGTAAACAAGTAAACAAGTAAACTGATGAACTGATGAACCAATAAACCAAGGAACTAATGAACCAATGAACCAATAAACCAATGAAACAGAAAATAAATATTGAAGACTTTGACAAGAAACTGCCTTTTGGGATTCCTGATGGTTA
>CAIUKZ010000235.1 GCA_903899865.1 uncultured Bacteroidales bacterium
CGTCAGTAAAAATGGGTGAACCACAAAAGATCTCATTAAAAAATTTAACCACATAGGAACATAGGATGACAATAGAAGGATTGTATGTTTCTTGCTAGATTTGCTATGTTTCTATGTGGGCTATGTGGTTATAAATCAGCGTTCATTTGTGTTTTTTGCGTGTTTTGCGTTCCAACATTGAAAATTTAACCACATAGATACAATTGAATGCAGTAGGTATTCCATGTTAATAGCATGGATGTTGACCCATTCACATTCGACCCCATCGGGGTCGAACCTGTCCATTAATCGTTTGTGCTATAAATATATAAACCCGCTGGGTTCCATTGTTTTGGCGTTCTTTTGTGTCTTTTGTGGTTTAAAATCCTTTGAAGAACTTTAAAATTGCTGTTTAAAATTCTGCCCAAATGATTTGCCTGTCATCTCATCAACTTTTATCACCCACACAGCTACATTCTTCACAGCTGGAGCAGAAAACTTAAACTCTCTGTCCGAGTAGTTTTTCATAAACAACTTCAGTGCAGCTTCCTTTTCATCCATGTCTTCAATAAACTGGATTTTACCCCTGCACATCACACTTTTGGACTGCATGCTGTAGCTACAAGCCACATCAGGATGTTGATAAAGCAGTTTACCTCCAGAACAAAATGTGATGCACACCCTGTTGTCCGATTCTATGAGCCGAATGTGCTTTCCTTCAGAGGCAGAATGAAGAATGATCGTGCCGTCATTATAGCCAAAATTCATGGGCAACACATAAGGACTTCCATCCTTATCTACCAAGCCTACAAAACATATATCGCATTGAGCAATAACGTCTTCCATTGTTGCTCTGTCAGTAATAATACTTGTTCTCATCTAGTATAAAAATTGTGGGTACAAAGGTAATAAATAATGAACAACAATGTGGAAAATATGTTTCGATTAATACCCATTATGTCGAGTTCCGAACACATGGCAACCATCAACATCAGAATTGAAATTGGAACTCAATCGCTTCATGGTTGGCAATAGTTTTTATACCTTTGCCCCGAATAATGAATCATCATCATTTAACATTTAAATTTGGAACCTCAACCTAACCTATTTCAACGAATCCGAAGCTCTGTCCTACTGGCACTTCCTAAGTCTGGCGCAACAATATGGTGGTTGCTTAAAGTCATCATTCCCATCAGTCTGGCAGTGACACTGCTGTTGCATTTCGGCATTATTGCCTATTTCGCCACGTGGGTTTCGCCTGTATTTTCTATTGTCGGACTACCAGGAGAAGCTGCCATCGTGTTTATAACCAGCACCTTCCTAACGCTTTATGCTCCCATTGCTATCATTGCATCTTTATCCATGAGCATGCGTGAAATCACCATTCTTGCCACGATGTGTTTGATTTCACACAATTTATTTGTGGAATCGGCCATACAGAAAAAAACGGGCTCATCGGCACTCATCATGTTTTCTACACGCGTCATCACTTCATTTGTGGCGGCACTGCTGTTGAACTGGGCATTACCGCATCAAATTGGCAAAGAGGCCATTCACAATCACCACCTAGTGACTCACACTCTCACGCAACTTCTAAGTACATGGGCAGTAGACACAGCAGCGCTTAGTTTGAAAATGTCATTAATCATCACATCATTGATGATTCTTCAAAACATATTGAAAGAGTTTAAAATAATAGACGTACTATCAAGCCTGTTTGCACCACTCATGAAATTGATGGGATTATCTTCCCAATGTTCGTTCCTATGGATTATTTCACAACTCATTGGGCTAACTTACGGATCTGCCATTATGATAGACGAGGTCAACAAGAATGAAATATCGCCTAAGGATGCTAATTTACTGAACTATCACATCGCCATCAATCATTCTAGTCTGGAAGACAACATGCTTTTTGTTGCCATAGGCGTTCCTGCATTGTGGATATTTATTCCACGCTTTATTCTTGCCATTTGTATCGTGTGGGGCATTCGCTTGCTCGAAATTGCACGTGCTAAGTTTTTTACTGTTTAATATTGATGCCAACCAACTACATTCTAAACATTTTTGTAACTTTGCCAAATATCGAGACAACTAATCAAAAATGCCAAATAAACTATCAACCACAAAACACATGCTCATCGAGGTGGCACGCAAACTTTTTGCCGAAAATGGCAAAAAAGTAGTGACCATGAATGACATTGCAGAGGCATCACAGCGTGGAAGAAGAACTTTATACACGTATTTCAACAACAAAGAGGAAATATACAAGGCAGTCATCGACAAAGAATTAGACCGCATCATCGAAAGACTATACGTGGTGTCGTGCCTTGAACTTGAACCTGACGAGAAGCTCACCAAACACATTCTTACTCATCTTGACGCGGTGAAAGATTCGGTCAACAGAAATGGCTCATTGCGTGGAGACTTTTTCAGAGACATTTACGAAGTGGAACGTGCCCGCAAAAAAGTGGATGTAAAAGAAATAGAGCTTATACGAATCATTCTGGCAGATGGGGTAAAAAAGAACGTATTCGAACGTCTCGACGTGGAGCTATCCTCAATCATCATTTTCTATGCCATCAAAGGACTAGAAGTGCCATACATTCGCCAAAATATTAGCAGCGAATTTGAGAAAAACAAAAACAGTATCGTTGACTTTGTGTTGATGGGAATCAAAAAGAAACCTGTACGGTAGTTCCAAAAAACGCTTCCACCTCCCCTGCTGACGATGGTTCAAACAAAATGTAGGATTGATTGGGGTTTAATTTTCAGAAGGCAGATGATAGATGGTTTGCTTCAAGCGGCAATTACATTCGCATATTCCACCCTCCAACAAGCCACTCCTAACGAGCAAATTGTATTCCAACAAAAAACTCTTGGAAAATATCCCTGCATCTAGGTTTTCCTCTATTTGTTTTTTGGTCCACCACTTAGTCTTTTCAGAGCCACATTTGTATCTCACCACATCGCACAACTGACAGCTGACATTCAGAAAAGCATAATGATTCTCAGCCTCCGACTTTATGGTGTACTTGGATAGATGCATGTACTTGGGGTTTTTCAAACCATATTCCTGCTCAAAATTCCTAGCAAAACACTCTTCCAATGTTTCATCCATTCGTAAATGATCAAAAATAGCAGCATCCCACATGCCCGGAAAAAACGGATCATTATCATGTCGTTTTTGTAGAAAAATCATCCCTTTGTCTATTATATGGAGCCGCACCACTGGATGCATAAACTTCTCCTTATCCAATAGGCTAACCTGCGACTGCACATTGCCCACTATAGCCCCTTGTTCATTCACTATGGGCCACCACACTTCTTTAAGAAGCTCCAGCCGAATCAAATGAACACGTATCAACTCATAAATAATATAAGCAATTATTACACCTACATAGATAGAATTCAATGTTGTAAGCTTGATAAATGCCGAAATTCCGAAAACCTCCATCACCAAAAACACCAATGTGTAAACTACAATGATAAACACCAGCACTTTAACAACCCGAAACAGCTCATCAAAATTGTTGGTCATGGGCATGCGCTTGGGCATAACAGCCAAAGCCAACTTTTCAAATGTAGGACGTAACAATATCAATGACAGTAAAAAAAGGAAGAAAACTAATTCATCCGAAACATGAATTAAGTAAAAAGGAAGACCTATCATGGTAGAGCTGTACACCAGCACCGACAAACCCACAAACATCAGCGTGAAGTTAATGTGCCACAAAAAAACCCTTGGATGATAATAATACACATAAAAGAGCACAACCAATGACACTGGGATGGAAACAGTCCAAGCTCGTCCAATACCTTCAAACACATCAACCACTAGAAAAATGATTAATGGAAGGAAATGAAGTATCGGATTAAAAAACGACTCTTTTAATTGCTTTGTTTGTAATTTCATTTTTATTGTGCTATTTTACTTTCATCTTTCAAACAAACAACACCGATTTTAGTTTAAAGTAAAAGTAAAACAATTACAAAACAATTGTTGAGATGTAGATTCTATTTTTTTCTTGCAGATTCAAACGTTGAATATTAGTAGCTAAGCTAGATAACATTGACACTAAGGCTAATACACCCCTAACTGTCTTTAACCACCTTCGTTTTTGAAAAGATATCATGCCACCCTTTGTTATCTTCTATGAAAAAGAATGAGAAGTTATCAAACGGTATCAACCGACACAATGTTCGTATTATAATTCTCTTATAACTCAGCGCCGTCCCATCCAGACTACACACCTTGGTTTTGGTGTAGAATTTCGCTATCGTTTTGCCAGTATTCGCTTCAAAGAAAATATAATAAGCAAAATAAACTAAAAAATAGACAGAATATCCAAGTACTTGAGGGTGTAACTGCATTTCATATACTATATCGCTCGAAATCATAGCCGCCACAAATCCGAGTATAAAAAGCAGCACATAAGAAATAATATTAATAAAAATGAAGTCCAATAAATAATTCAGGAATCTTCGTCCCAAACTTGGAACAAGTAGCGATTCCTCAAATTCACTCAATTGCGTAGGGTTTACTTCTTCTGTCATAATATTAAGTTCTAAATTGATAATTTTAAATGATGTATTAATCTGCCCTCTAGGATGCAAATTGATTATCATGCTTCGTGCATCGAAGCTAATGTTCTTTTCAATTCAAGACCTAACAGTTTTCAAAACCTGTGAGGTCTGTACATTATATACCTATTTTCCCCTTACAGGGCGCATATCGATTATCATTTTCAGCCACCCAAGGCGATGCCATTGGGCTAGAATATACTACCACTTCGTGGCGAAGACGTGGACAATATTTTAAGCAAATCATTCCATCATCTTTTTCCCCTTTAGGGGGCTAGGGATCCTTAACCTGTCTATTCAAAAAAAATCTTCCTTCATTTCTATATTAGCAGCAGGGTTTTTCTTTCTATTCGTGTAAAGGTTTGTAATTTGTATATCGTGTAAATATTCGGTCTTCTTTTATCTTGTCTTTTCTGACAACTTTCACTTTACCAATTTTATCTATTTCATATACAGTTCTATAGTTATCGTCATTGCTTACTTTTGCAAAGTCTTTAAGACTGTCTTTTTGTATTCTTGCAAATACAGTTGTAGTGCCACCGTAAACAAGAAACGCATCAATACAATCTAGTTCTTTGTTGTATCCAATATTTGGATACTCTTCTGAGTTTAGAATTGAAGTCAGGCTTTTGTTCTCTTTGTCGTATACAAATAGTCGACGAACTTCATTTGCTCCTCTCGCAGCTGTCAATGAAATAAATGTAATATCATTAAATGTGTCATTATTGAAATCTCTAATTTCAGGTTCTAAACCTTCGAGAGCTTCACACTCGTACATATAAGTATTTTGTATTTCCCAATAATTGAAACCTTTTGTGTAAAACTTCACAAGTACATATTTACTATCAAATACTCTATATTTGATAATTTGAATTTTACTTTTTCCCTTTTCTCCAATAGAAAGGCTGTCAGTAAATATTTCGATAATTTCTGTGCCGTTATTTACAGTGTCAATACTTGTTTGTTTTTTCTTGTCTGTTCTTGTCTGTTGCGTATCTTTTTTATTCTGTTTTGTCGAACAAGAAAGTAGAATCACAAACATAAAAATTACGTATTTCTTCATTTTTTTTATTTTTTAACCTTGCTACGAACCAATCCTCTGCCACTCTGTATTATTGGCTGTAAGCCAAATATATACTAGCCCAATGGCAACGCCTTGGGTAATGAAAACAAAGCCCCCTCCGACTCCC
>CAIUKZ010000236.1 GCA_903899865.1 uncultured Bacteroidales bacterium
ATCCTAGATTTCAAAAAATGAAAAGTGGCTTCGAACAACACAAAGCAGTGGAATCGTTTTGTGGAACTTGCGGATTTATAGTCAATTAGGGTCTTCAAGATCAACATCCACTATCTCACGAATGTGTACACCAAGCACATTACTAATCTTAAAAAGAGATTTTAAGGTAAGATTTGTCCTGCCAGCCTCTATTCTACATAGGTTAGATTTCTCGATATTACACCATGCGGCTAAGTCTTGTTGACTAACGCCTTGTTGTTCACGTATTTTTCTTATCTTCTTCCCAATAAGAGTGTATAATTGAACTTCATTAATCATTGCGTTCTTTTATCATCAGTTAAAGGTGCAAAGTTTTGATTTTATATTTATTTTTAGGTTGATGTAAATGATAATTTATTAATAATCATTGCTTAAAGCGGTGCAATGTAGGCAAAATTATGCAAATTTAGCAGACATTCTTAACTTTAAATAACTGGATGAAATAAATATCATAACAATCACATACAGTTAACTATTATTACATAAATGAATCGATTTTGAACTTTCACAAATTACAAATAACGAATTACGGCATACCGTCAAGCACTAAGAGATAAACTGAAATACAGGAAAACGTACAGTTGGTAATGTTGTTACTTCAAACAGTATAACTTAGCTTTCTACACCACAAATCAAACATAAAATTACCAAATAAAGAAGCCAGCCACCAAAGCAATAATACTTTGGTGGCTGGCTTGCATTACAAAACTATTTCTAAGTGAAGCAACCTGGGGTTAACACATTATCGTACCATCTCAACCTTCTTGGTAGCTTCAAAACTTGCATTTCTAAAGTCCACACGTTCTACAACTTTTATAGCAAGATCTCTGAATGCTTGTCCTGTGATGCTACTTTCATCTGCAGCTATTGGTTTCCCTGCATCGCCACCTTCTCTAATGCTCTGCACAAGGGGCATTTGACCAAGCAATGGCACGCCTAGTTCCTGGGCGAGTTTTAGTCCACCATCTTTTCCAAAAATGTAGTATTTGTTTTCTGGCAGCTCGGCAGGTGTAAACCACGCCATATTTTCTACCAATCCTAACACAGGCACATTGACTTTATCGCCCATAAACATGTTGATTCCTTTGCGCGCATCAGCCAGTGCTACATCTTGCGGTGTAGTCACTACGATGGCACCAGTAATGCCGAGTGTTTGTACCAGTGTGAGGTGAATATCACCCGTGCCAGGTGGCAGATCCATCACGAAATAGTCCAGTTCGCCCCATGTAGCATCAGTAATCATTTGTTTCAGTGCATTGCTAGCCATGGAGCCTCTCCACACAAGAGCCTGATCGGGATCCACAAAAAATCCCATCGACAGCATTTTCACACCATAGCGTTCTATAGGAGTTATCACGTTTTTACCATCTATTTCTTCGATAAATGGTCGTTCCTTTTCCAAGCCAAACATTTTGGGCATGGAAGGACCATGTATATCAGCATCCAGCAATCCAACCTTATAACCCAAACCAGCTAATGCAATAGCCAGATTGGATGAAACTGTAGATTTGCCAACACCACCTTTGCCTGAAGAAACTGCAATAATGTTCTTCACATTTGGAAGGATGGCAGTAGGTTGGGGTTTAGGCACTTCCTTTACGATAGCCTCTACTTTCCCTTTAATATCAACTTGCTCATCTACATAAGTGAGTATAGCTTGTTCGGCAGCTTTGACTACTGATTTGGCAAATGGATCATTGGGTTTATCAAACACGATGGAAAAGCTTACTGAATTGCCTTCAATGCGTATGCTTGTTTGCTGTAGCATACCTGATGATACAATGTCATTGCCTGTACCTGGATAGCGAACATGCGTTAACGCTTCAACTATTTGTTGTTGTGTAATGGTCATTGGTGTAATAAGGATAAAAATGAAGATTGAAAAATGAAACAATAATTATAAACCACATGGGACACATCATGCTTTCCAATTTCGAAAAAACAAAGGACGCATAGTTTTACCTTTCGGCAAATTTAATCCACATAGAAATAAATTTCAAATGGGCGTTTAACTATGCGTTCCATTGTGGATAAAAAGAATACCGATCCCAAACGTTATAGAGTCTATTTCAATCAGCAAGATGATGTCTTTTGCTTCTACCGAAACTTCGGTATGAATCATGTTCTATTTCAACATCTGGTTCGATGAATATGTTTCGTTTTTCTAAAATAAATTTGATGTATTTGATAGTAAGCCCTCGGTCTATCCACTGTTGCTCGTAATAGGTCTGAATGCCCAATATGCTGTCATTGAGCTTTGAACCATACAAGTCCGTGTTAGAAAACAAGACGGGATAATCATTGGCTTTGACCATTTCGCAGGTGTAGGTGTACATGAAGTTACTATCGGTTTTCAGATGAATGATGCCATCAGGCTTGACAAACTGCTGATAGGACCTCATGAAGTTGGTAGCGGTAAGTCGTTTGGTCACTTTTTTCATCTGCGGATCTGGGAATGTCAGCCATATTTCACTGACTTCATTTTCGGCAAAGAAATGGTGAATCATCTCTATGTTGGTTCGTAGAAATGCCACGTTCGGCATCTGATCTTCAAATGATTGTTTGGCGCCAGTCCAAAGTCGAGCTCCTTTGATGTCCACGCCTATGAAGTTTTTTTGTGGATACAATTTGCCAAGTCCCACGGTGTATTCCCCTTTTCCACAACCGAGTTCGAGTACTATTGGATGGTCGTTCTTGAAAAATAATTCATTCCACTTTCCTTTCATTTCAAAAACAGTTCCTTCTCTTAACTCATGAGACGAAACCTGAAATACGTGAGGAAACTCCTCCATGTCCGCAAATTTGGACAGCTTATTTTTACCCATTTATCTTATTGATGTGCTCTTTTGTCTATGCACAGATAGACTTGTGCTAGTTAATTATATGTCTTTCGTGCGTCTACTCGTCAACCATTCTACTTATCTGCTTTCTCTACCCGAATGCCTATGTCACTGATTCCGACGAGAACATTATCACGCATGCCTTGCACAATGCCAAATTGATAGATTCCTTTGTGCTCGAATCTGACTCCTTGTTGGTAAAGTATGGGCATTTCTAAGATAGAACCCATGCCTGAGCCAAGCCATTTGCCTCTTTGATCGGCTAGATAGCATTCAATAGAGTCTTTTACCATGGAACTGTCTGGATTCATTTTTTGTAGAAATAGCCATAGGTTTTGGTACGGGTATTCTTTGCTGTTTCTCACGTTGACATATACGTTATACAAAGCCGACGTGTCATCAATAGACACGTCGAACTTGTACAAACTATCTTTATTCCAGCCTGTTTCATTGACAGCATGGTATTGAAAGTACACATCGTTTTTTATACATGAGGCAGTGATAGCCACTAAGCCGATAAGTGTAAATAGCTTAATTTTCATATTTGCTTTATTTATTGACATTACGAATAGAAACAGACAACCAGAACACCTTAGATTTGATGGATAAACAACCATATTCAATGTCTATCCCATCCAACTCTCTATTATGCATTTGCTGCATTGGGGTTTTGATCCGAAGTATTTTTCTTTATCGGCTTTTGAAACCTTGGTCCATTATCCTTTGGTCTTCTATGTTCATTTTTAGGTTTGGATACTTCCATTTTAGGTGCATCGGACTTCGACTTGTTAGGGTCTGGTTTAGATAACTGAGGTCGGAAATTACCACGATGATTGTTGGGTTTTCCACCTTGCCTCTTTTTATCAGAATCAAAACGAGTTAAGCTGTCTTGTCCCACCACATTTTCAAAATCGTTGACAATCACTTTCTTCTCTTCCACTTTTTCTTCTTTCAATGCATGAGGTTTGATGCCTTTTTTGTTCATTGTAATTACCTCTTTTGCTCTTTGAGCATCAATAGTTACCATGTTGGCAGCAAAATGCTGAGAAGTAGAATAAGTCATTTGAGCTTTGAAAACATCTGTCTTGAAGTGGTAATAGGTGTTGTCCAATGTTTCCAATGGAATTTCTTTCGAAGGAAAATCCTTGGTGGCGCTTACGTAGGAATCCACTTCGTAATTCATACAGCATTTCAGTTTTCCGCACTGTCCAGCTAGTTTCTGTGGATTGAGCGAAATGTCTTGTATGCGAGCAGCACTGGTAGAGACGGAGCTAAATGTGGTTTTGAACTTAGAGCAACAAAGTTCCCTTCCACAAGATCCGATTCCCCCTATTCTGCCGGCTTCCTGACGAGCACCTATCTGCTTCATCTCTATTCTCACACGGAATGTTTCCGCAAATATTTTTATGAGCTGCCTAAAATCAACACGCTCATCTGCAATATAATAGAAAATGGCTTTGTTTCCATCCCCTTGGTACTCCACATCACCAATTTTCATGTTCAAATTAAGACTTTCGGCTATCTGACGAGAGCGAATCATGGTGTCTTGCTCTTTGGCTTTGGCTTCGTTGAATTTCTCAATGTCCGTTTCCTTTGCCTTACGATATACTTTTTGAGCATCGGTTTTCTCAGGATCGAAGTTGTTTTTCTTCATTTGAAGCAGTACCAATCTACCGACCAATGTGACTTCACCAATATCATGACCAGGTGAAGATTCCACTGCTACCACATCTCCTTTTTCCAACGGAATCTTGGAGCTATTAAGATAATATCCTTTACGTGTGTTTTTAAACTGTACCTCTACAAAGTCTGTGTCTTTGATGGTTTCTGGCAGGTCAGACATCCAATCGAATGTGCTGAGCTTTTGTGTGGAGTTCTTGTTGCAGCCTTTTTTGGTCATGCAACATCCACCATTATTTTGTGTATAATCCATTATTGAAAATTTAAAATTAATAAAAAAACAGGCATTTAATCGGATTTTCGGTCTGTGTCCTGTTATTTCTTTAGTAGCATGATGGTTTTAAGCGTAAGATCAAAAAAAACCATTTTTGCATTCACGTTTTGTTCTATATGTCGTTCGGCCAACCCATATTCAGTCATCAGCAACTCCACATTCCTTTCGTTGATAAAAGGCGAGAAGCGTGATGAAAAATCGGATTCATCGGGTGTTAAACTGTTAAGCTCTGGTTGTTGTAAATTACGAATAAAATTTTCTCGTATCATGTGTTGAGCATAATTCAAGAAGTTTTTTTGGCGTTCGCGTCCAAATTTGGCATCCGCCATATCTTCCGACCATTTTCTGAGGGTCTTCAAAGAGGCATGGTCTTTTTTGTTGCCAACTTGCCAAGCCAAGCGCATCACCATAACGAATCGGTCAAAGTTTTGTTTATTATCATCTCCTTCGCTGAGTATTTCGATTGCTCGCAGATAGCTTCCATTGGAGATAGACGCTGCGAATTTAATCATGGTCTCATCAGCATCTATGTCATGATTTCGTTGCAGAGCACGCTCTATTTCATGAGGTTCAAGACGAGGTATCAAAATGTGTTGTGTCCGAGAGAGTATGGTGGTAATAATTTGGTCAGGTTCGTTGGAAACGAGTAAAAATACAGTTTTTTCGGGTGG
>CAIUKZ010000237.1 GCA_903899865.1 uncultured Bacteroidales bacterium
AAGAATATTCAAAGAGCAACTCCGAAGGAGTTAAATGTAAATAACCCCCAGTAAGCTTGGCAACTGGGGGATACGAATATCTCAGCATCAACAACCCCGAAGTGGGTTAACAACAATATGTCATAACAACATTCAACCCACTTCGGGGTTGTGTATCTGAGGGTGTTATTAACCCCCAGTTGTGCTTCGCTTACTGGGGGTTATTCACATTCAACCCTTTCAGGGTTTGGATTCACATGACAAAATGTGTTCTATGCATATATTTAAATAAAACAAACAAATCAACATGTTTATTATCAACAATATAAATAGGGCGGTCTAAATTCCTAAACCAATGTGAATATTGAACCATATATGCACAGTAGTTTGTAATAATAGATCAATATTCCAATCAGTAAGGACACATAGTTGTGTGTGATAAGTGATTAAAAATCAGCGTTCATTTGTGTTGTTTGCGTATTTTGCGTTCTATAAACAAAGCGATATAGTGATAAAAAAGAGACTCACCAATTCTGATGAGCCTCCTTTTATTGTCAAAAACCAAAATTTAACTGTTATTCGATTTCAAGCAAAACATCGTCTTGTAGAACTGCCTGACCAGCTGCCACTGCAATACTTTTGATTACACCATTTCTCTCAGAAAGGATATTATTTTCCATTTTCATGGACTCCATCACCAACAATACATCTCCTTGTTTTACGGTGTCGCCCACATTTACAGCCAAACGGATAATACTTCCAGGAAGTGGCGCATTTACAGTGTTGGCACTAGGACGTGTTGAAGGAGGAGTGGGAGGTAAGTTGGTAGCTACCTTAGTGTCTGTTTTTTTAGTTTGTGCTTCTCCACGCACAATGACAGGTGTTTTTAGGGCACTAACCTCTTGCTCCATGGTAACGTTAAATGCTTTACCGTTTACTTCTACTTCTGCATTGTGACCTTCCACATTTTTGACATTCACACTATATGTGTTGCCATCTATTGTAAATTTGAATTTCTTCATGTTGTTATCGTTGTAAATTGTTTAAACCATAAATCTTTGAGCTCCAAGGAGAGTAGCGTCTTTCGATGCGTTGGATAGTAATCACGTTACTTTCATTATCATGCACTTCGTCAAAGAATTGATACAGTGCCATACCGATAGCTACAATTTCAGCCTCGGTGATTCCATTGGCAGATTCACTGACAACAGTTTTGGTTTCATTGTTTCCAAAAAATTTATCTAAAAATCCCATGACACTTAATTATAAAGGTATATTACAATGTTTTTTCAACGGATTCACCACTTTTTTGGTTTGTAGTGCTTGGAATGCACGAATCACACGGAAGCGAGTATTACGTGGTTCAATGATATCATCAATGTATCCATAAGCTGCTGCTTGATAAGGATTAGCAAATTTATCTTTATATTCATTTACTTTTTCACTGATAAATGCAGCCTTTTCTTCTGGATCAGAAATGGCAGCAATGGCACGTCCTTCTAATACTTCAATAGCACCAGCTGCACCCATTACAGCAATCTCTGCAGTAGGCCATGCATAGTTAAAGTCTCCACGAAGTTGTTTACAGCTCATCACGTCATGTGCACCACCATAAGATTTACGGATAGTCACAGTCACTTTTGGAACTGTAGCCTCACCATAAGCAAACATCAATTTTGCTCCATGTGTGATGATACCAGCATATTCTTGTCCTGAACCAGGAAGGAATCCTGGAACGTCAACCAATGTTAAGACTGGAATATTAAATGCATCACAGAAACGTACAAAACGAGCTGCTTTACGTGAAGCATCGCAGTCAAGTACTCCTGCAAGGAAATTTGGTTGGTTAGCTACGATACCAGTTGGTGCTCCGTCAAAGCGAGCAAATCCTACAATGATATTACGAGCGTAATATTGGTGAATTTCAAGGAATTCGTCATTATCCACAATGGCGTGAATAACATCCTTCATGTTGTATGGAAGGTTTGGATTATCAGGAACGATGCTGTTCAATTTATCTTCCAAACGATTGATAGGATCTAAGTTTTCAAACAAAGGAGCTTCTTCCAAATTGTTTTGTGGCAGGTAAGAAAGCAATTTGCGAATAATCAAGACACCTTCTGTTTCATCTGCAACTTTGAAGTGAGAAACCCCTGATTTACGAGCATGTACGTCCGCTCCACCTAAGTCTTCAGTAGAAATATCTTCACCAGTAACCGTCTTCACAACTTTAGGTCCTGTTACGAACATGTAGCTGTTATCCTCTGTCATCAACACAAAGTCGGTTAGTGCAGGTGAATATACAGCACCACCAGCACATGGTCCGAAAATAGCAGAAATCTGTGGAATAACACCTGATGAAAGAATGTTGCGCTCAAAGATTTCGGCATATCCCGCCAATGAAGTTACACCTTCTTGAATACGAGCACCACCCGAGTCATTGATACCAATCATTGGACAACCCATTTTCAATGCCATATCCATTACTTTGCATATTTTTAATGCCATGGTTTCGGATAGTGAACCTCCAAAAACGGTAAAATCTTGTGCGAAAACATACACTGTACGTCCATCTATGGTGCCATGCCCAGTGATTACACCATCACCCAGGTATTTTTCTTTTTCTAATCCAAAATTGTTACAACGGTGTGTAACAAACATATCCAACTCTTCGAAACTACCTGCATCCAATAGCATTTCAATACGTTCGCGAGCTGTAAATTTGCCCTTAGCATGTTGTGAGGCAATTCTTTTTTCTCCACCACCCAATTTTGCCTGTACACGTAGATCAATTAGGTTTTTTACTTTTTGTTGATTTTCCATTTGTCTATTTCTTTGACGCTAATGATAAAACTATATTTACTTAGAAGGATCTTCACACAATTCGGTTAATACTCCGAATGTTGATTTTGGATGCAGGAATGCAATGTTCAAACCCTCTGCACCTTTGCGTGGACTTTTGTCAATCAACGCTACACCTCTTTCTGTGGCTAAATCTAGTTTGGATTGTAGTCCTTCTACTGCAAATGCTACGTGGTGAACTCCTTCTCCTTTTTTCTCAATAAATTTACCAACTGGTCCCTCTGGATCTGTTGATTCCAGTAGTTCTATTTTGGTTTGACCTACTTTGAAAAATGCAGTTTTTACTTTTTGTTCTGGAACTTCTTCTACGGCGTAGCAAGTTAGTCCTAATACGTTTTCGTAGTATGGAATGGCTGTTTCCAAACTTTTTACGGCTATGCCTAAATGCTCAATGTGAGATGGCTTCATAAATATATTGGGTTTTAGTTTATAAATTTCTGATTAATAATATGTTAATCTGTAAATTGGGGTTGGATTAGATTATTAAGAAATCTTGATTAGAGAATTTTTTCTGTAATTCATTTGATAATGCAAATTTACATTAAAAATTCTTCATTATTAAGCAAATAGACAAGAAATTTTTAGGTGTTTTATGTAGTTTTTCTTGAAGTTACATGGAACAACAAATTTATTATTTCGAAGTGTATCAAATTTTCTTCGCATTGATTGCTCCATCTCTTTTCTTGCTGTTGAAAATCAATGAGATAAAATTATTATACCAAACTGATACCAAAAAAGGGTTATCCATTGATAGTGGATAACCCTTTTTAATCAGTAAAAGTACGTTTGGTTTAATAAACAATTATTGTTGTTGATCAGCCAATCGTTTATAGCCATTATAACGCCATCTTGCATTTTCTTCAGCTGCAACAAACAATTCTGTTGCTTCTGCTGGGAATTGTTTCAACAATGATGTATAACGAACTTCACCTTTCAAGAAGTCTTGGAATTTTGTCCAATCTGGCTCTTTAGAATCTAAAATGAATGGATTTTTACCTTCTGCTTCTAAGTCAGGATTGTGTCTCCACAAGTGCCAATATCCACATGCTACAGCAAGTTGTTGCTCTGTTTGAGCTTTACCCATACCTGCTACAAGACCGTGGCTGATACATGGTGAGTAAGCAATAATGATAGATGGACCATCAAATGCTTCTGCTTCACGTATTGCTTTGAGTGTTTGAGCTTGATTGGCACCCATCGCTATCTGAGCTACATATACATAGCCGTAAGAAGCTGCCATCATACCAAGGTCTTTTTTGCGGATGCGTTTACCCGATGCAGCAAATTTTGCTACTGCACCTACTGGAGTCGATTTTGATGATTGACCACCAGTGTTTGAATAAATTTCGGTATCAACTACTAATATATTCACATTTTGACCTGTAGATAGTACGTGATCCAAACCACCGTAACCAATGTCATAGGCCCATCCATCACCACCAATAATCCATTGCGACTTTTTAACAAAGTATTGTTTCAAGTCCAACAATTCTTTGCACAAATCGCAAGAGCAAGACTCCAACATTGGAACTAGCTTTTTGGTGATTTGTTGAGTTTTTAGTCCGTCCTTGCGGTTTTCAATCCATTCGGTGAATAGTGCTTTCATTTCATCCGAACAGCAATCAGTAGTCTGTCCTTCAATCATTAAGCGCTCTACGCGGTCACGCAGTTTTTCCACACCAATTTGCATACCAAGGCCGTATTCTGCATTGTCTTCAAACAATGAGTTAGCCCATGCTGGACCGTGTCCTTCTTCGTTTTGAGTGTATGGAGTAGAAGGAGCCGAACCTGAATAAATGGAAGTACAACCAGTAGCATTAGCAATCATTTGACGATCACCAAATAGTTGAGATACCAATTTGATATAAGGTGTTTCACCACAACCTGAACAAGCACCAGAGAACTCAAACAATGGTGTTGCAAACTGAGAGTTTTTAGCATTCAACTGTACATCCACCAAGTGTTGTTTTGATTTCACATTATCCACGCAGTAAGTCCAGTTTGCTTGATTTGGCATTTGTTCTGCAATTGGTCTCATTTGTAGCGCCTTACCATTTTTGTTTCCAGGACACACATCAGGACAGTTGCCACAATCCATGCAGTCAAGCACATCTACTTGTATGCGGAATTGCATGCCTTTCATAGCAGCAGGAGTTTTCATTTCAATGGTTTCACCTTTGAATCCAGCAGCCTCTTTCTCGTCAAGAACGAATGGACGAATAGCAGCGTGAGGACATACGAATGCACATTGATTACATTGAATACAGTTTTCTGGAATCCACATTGGAACATTTGCAGCTACACCACGTTTTTCAAATTTGGTGGTACCTTGATCCCAAGTTCCATCTTCACGACCGGTGAATGCAGATACTGGCAAATCATTACCTGTTTGAGCATTAACTGGACGAACCACTTTGTTTACAAAATCAGAACCATCCATTTCTACTTTGTCAGTTGACAATTCGATAGACGCCCATTCTGCTGGAATTTCAATCTTAGTATATTCACCACCGCGATCAACTGCTGCGTAGTTCATATTCACAATTTTATCCCCTTTTTTTCCGTATGATTTGTTAATGGCATACTTCATTTTCTCCACAGCCAATTCATAAGGAATAACTCCTGTAATCTTGAAGAATGCTGATTGAAGAATTGTGTTGGTACGGTTTCCTAGTCCAATTTCTTGTGCAATGTTGGTGGCATTGATAATATAAAGAGAAATATTATTCGTTGCCAAGTATTTTTTCACATTATTTGGAAGGCTCTTCATGGTTTCCTCCGGAGTCCAAACTGTATTCAACAAGAATGTTCCATCTTTTTTCAATCCTCTAGTTACATCATACAACTTCAAATAGGCTTGTACGTGACATGCCACAAAGTTAGGCGTGTTTACTAAATAGGTTGAGCGAATAGGAGCGTCACCAAAACGAAGGTGTGAACAAGTGAATCCACCTGATTTTTTAGAGTCATAAGCAAAATAAGCTTGACAGTATTTGTCAGTATTATCACCAATGATTTTAATCGAGTTTTTGTTTGCACCTACTGTACCGTCGGCACCCAATCCATAGAATTTTGCTTCGAAAGGACCATTGGCCAATTCAATTTCTGGTTTAAGTGGAAGCGATGTGAATGTAACATCATCAACTATACCTACTGTGAATTGATTTTTAGGTTCTGGCAATGTTAGGTTTTCATAAACAGCCATTGCTTGAGAAGGAGTAAAGTCTTTTGACGAAAGTCCATAACGACCACCAACAATAACTGGAGCATCGGCTTTGCCATAGAAACAATCTCTTACGTCCAAATACAATGGTTCACCTGTAGCTCCTGGCTCTTTTGTGCGGTCAAGAACTGCAATAAATTTAGCTGACTTTGGAACTGCAGCTAAGAAATGTTTAGCAGAAAATGGACGATAAAGGTGTACAGAAACAACCCCTACTTTTTCGCCTGCAGCTGTCAATTCATCGATAGCTTCTTTGATAGCTTCGGTAGATGAGCCCATTGCAATTATCACACGGTCAGCATCGGGTGCACCGTAGTAATCAAACAAGCCATAGTTGCGACCAGTGATTTTATTAATTTCATTGATGTATTCTTCTACTATTCCAACTACTTTATCATAATACACATTGGATGCTTCACGAGCCTGGAAGTAGATGTCATCGTTTTGAGCCATTCCACGAGCTACTGGATGCTCCGGGTTGATAGCACGATCACGGAAAGCTTTTAGGTATTGACGATCCAATAGTGGCTCTAATTCTTCCATGTCCAAAGTCTCAATTTTTTGGATTTCATGGGAAGTACGGAATCCATCAAAAAAATGAACAAAAGGCACGCGAGATTTCAAGGATGCTAAGTGTGATACTGCAGCCAAGTCCATAACCTCTTGAACAGAACCTGTAGCCAACATGGCACATCCTGTTTGACGTACTGCCATCACATCTTGATGATCGCCAAAAATAGATAATGCATGCGAAGCCAATGCACGAGCCGAAACATGATACACGCCAGGAAGTAACTCACCAGCAACTTTATACATATTAGGAATCATCAGCAATAGACCTTGTGATGCTGTAAATGTGTTAGCAAGTGCACCAGCTTGCAATGCCCCGTGCATAGCACCAGCAGCACCAGCTTCTGATTGCATTTCTTCTACTCTCACTGTTTCGCCGAAAATGTTTTTTCGACCACCGGCAGCCCACTCATCAACATATTCTGCCATGGTTGATGATGGTGTGATGGGATAAATGGCAGCTACTTCACTAAACATATACGCTATGTGTGCAGCAGCTTGATTTCCATCACAGGTTAAAAATTTTTTAGTTTTAGCCATCTTGTTAGAAATTGATTAATTATTTATTTGTTTTTACTTACCATTAATAAATTGAGAATGAATTGTATAACTCCAGTTTACGTACCTATTTTCAGTACAAAAAACCAAAGAGCCACAACGGAATTACACCTTTAGTCCCAATTTTAATTTCATTATCTACATATATTACTTTCGAATTTTGTCGTGCACCATTGGGCTTTTCGAAACGGAAAAAGTATTGGGTGTCTATACAAAAATCGGTGTGATACTTACATATATTTACTTGATGCTTAGCCAACAATGCATTGTAAAAAAAAGTTCTACTTTCTGCAGTTTTATCTATGTTGTCATAATTGACAGCATGCATCAAATTGGTGTTGTGCAAAAAAATTGAATGAGGTTTTTTGGGATATTGATCATTGACCAAGTACAACGTATTGAGTAATCTAGCATCTTTTAGATACTTGATGTAATTCATTATTGTAGCTCTCGAAGTCTCAATTTCTTTGCTCAACTGACTTACATTGGGTGATTCTGGAGCAGATTTCATCAGCATATAAAGCAGTCTTCTGATTTTTGACAAATACTTTGGCTCTATTTGCTTAATCAATAGGATGTCAACTTCCAACATCATGTTGATGGTCTTAATCAGATTTTCAGAAAAATTTCTTTGTTCCAAAAAAAATGGATAAAAACCGTGATGTAAATAGTCATCAAAATAATCATAAGGATTTACTTGTTGGGTGATTTGATGAGCTATGTCGGTGTGATTCTGAATAATATCCGTCAGACTATATGCCGAAAATTGTGTGCCAGACTGTAGGTTTAAAAACTCCCTAAATGAAAATCCACGCAAATTATAGGATACAACGATATCCTTAATGTCCTGATTGTCTTCTATCAGACGCATCACTGATGATCCTGAGAATACGATTTTTAAATCTAAAAACTTATCATGGCATATTCTAAGTTCCTTCGACCAGTTTTCATACTTGTAGGTTTGATCTATCAATAACACTCTACCTCCACGGGCATAGAATTCGGTTACAAAGTCGACCAATGAATGCTCCGTAAAATAGAAATTGTTGAAATTGATGTACAAGCATTTTTCATCCGTTCCAAAATGCTCTTTAGCATACTGGAGTAAAAAAGTGGTTTTACCTACACCACGACTACCCTTGATTCCAATAAGTCGGCGTGTCCAGTCAATTTCATCCATCAATAAACGTCTTACCGACGATTGTGTATGTTCAACTAAATACTTGTGTGTCCTGTAAAACGACTCCATAGATACAATTAAAGTATGCAAATATAACACTTAAAACTCGATTTTGCAATGCAGAGATAGCAATTTTAGTGTTTTTAATGAATTAATTTATCAACAAAATAGAAATGAGGGTGAACAGCAAGGTCGGTATCTTCTTCTTTTGGGGGTCATTTGACAGGTGAGTTGATTAAGAAGTTGTATGCGAGATCCCAAGTTTTTGATATTAGACAACCAATGCACTGATTCAATAATTAATTCTATATTTGCAGAAAATGAGATTCAAAACACCTTTTATTTGCAAATTACCATTTTTTTTAGCTCAAGAGATGATAGATGTAATTGGCTAGGCTATTATCATTGAGGATGTTGGACTAAAATAACTACTTTGCATCCTTGAAGTGAAAAATCAGTATTATAAAGTTAATCTATATGTTATAGATGGAACACAGATAATAAAACATTTTATAAGACTATTATTTAACATTTATTGAACAAAACAATGACAACTCAAGAGTTTAAAAAAAAGATTAAGAAAAAGCCTGATTTTAATTTATATTATAATTATACTATTTCTACGGTACCTATAATACTTGGTTTTTATGCTTTTGAAAAGACTAACGATATAGCCAATAACTTTGATGACTTGACACATAAATTAATTTACGTTTTTCCTATCTCTTTTATAGTTGTTGGACTATTTTGCTTATACTTGGTTACTATAAAAGATAATGTTCAATCGATAAAATCAGATCTGCCTATTGGCGACAAAATAAGCATTATAAAAGATTATCTTACTAAACTGAATGCAACAAATATCAAAATTAATCGTGGAGAAATATCTTGTTATTACGACACATTCTTGAGAAGCCATATGGAGTTAATTGCATATGTTGATTCGGAGAAAATTATTTATAAAATTAGATTAATGGAATTGGGAGTCACGGAATTAGGTGTTACAGATTTCGGATTGTCATATAGACACTCAAAAAGATTCAAGAAATATCTTTGCCATATTGTATGAAAGACCTGACAATATGTGCTTCCAACTATACGTCCTGCTAAAAGTAAGTCTCCATAATTCCATTTGATAAATTCTGACTCAGACATTATGCGCAAAGGGACATGGAGAGCCCCATCTTCTGTTCGGTATAGAGTAAATTCAACTAATTCTATCCATTTCCGTCAATGGACAATCCAGCGTTTGACCCAAATTACGCATTTGGGTTAATTCTGGTTTAAAATAAGGATGATATACTTGTCCAAATTATAAAAAACAAGGTGTTTCGCTATCAATTAGAAGTTTTATATGTATATTTATATTTATAACACGGAATAAGTCTGTATGAAGAAAGACAATTTTAGAACCTATAAAACCCACTACTATGAAAATCAAATTTATTGGAGCTGCAAGAGAGGTGACTGGAAGTAAACATCTTGTCATCACCAATGAAGGTAAGAAAATCCTTCTGGACTGTGGAATGTTTCAAGGTAAAGGCATGGAAACCGACTCCATGAACCGTAATTTGGGGTTTGAACCTTCGGAAATAGACCACATAATTTTATCACACGCTCACATTGACCATTCGGGGTTGATACCGTATTTGTATCACAATGGATTCAGAGGGTCGGTGATATGTACCAATGCCACACGCGATCTGTGCTCCATTATGCTACCCGATAGTGGTCACATTCAGGAAATGGATAACAAATGGTTCAACAAAAAACGAGTAAAACAGGGATTGCATGAAGTAGAACCCATTTATAATCAGGGTGATGCTGAAAAATGCATGGAGCTATTTATTGGTGTGGCCTACAACAGACGATTTCGTATCAGCAGTAAACTGAATGTGAAATTCACCAACTCAGGTCACATGCTGGGGAGCTCTGTAGTGAATTTGGAAATCATTGAAAATGGGAAGAAGATCCACTTGGCCTACACAGGTGATATTGGTAGACAGCACAACAAAATTCTACAACCACCCATGCCATTTCCACCATGTGATTATCTGATTGCAGAGTCAACCTATGGAAATAGACTTCATCCCGCTGAGCATGATTCAAAAATGGAATTGCTACAAATAGTGGAAGATACTTGTGTCACCCGTAGAGGAAAGCTCATCATACCATCATTCTCCATTGGTAGGACTCAAGAGATAATATATGTGCTTAACGAACTATATAACGAAGGAAAACTGCCTAAAATACAGGTATTTGTAGATAGCCCACTCTCTGTAAATGCCACTGAAATTTTTCGGTTGCATCCTGAGTGCATGAACAAAGAAGTGAAGGATACCTTGAAATATGATGACGATGTGTTTGGTTTTAATTCGCTACATTATATCAAAAAAGTAGAAGAATCTAAAAAACTGAATGATTATCAAAAACCTTGTATAATAATTTCTTCTAGTGGAATGATGGAGGCTGGACGAATCAAGCACCATGTGGCAAATAATGTGTCTGATGCAAGAAATACAATTTTGGTAGTGGGCTATTGCTCACCAAGTTCACTGGGAGCCAGAATTCAAGAACCTGGTCTAAAGGAAATATCAATATTTGGCGATATGCATCCAATAAGAGCCACAATAACAAGAATAGAAGCATTTTCGGGGCATGGTGATTATCAGGAAATGATCAAATTCTTGTCTTGTCAAAACACTGCTGACGTTAAAACACTATTTTTAGTTCATGGTGAATATGCTACTCAACAGACATATAGTGAGGAGTTAGCAAAGGTAGGTTTTAAAAACATCGAAATTCCAAGGGCAGGAGAGGAGTTTGAAGTGAGTTGACAGATGCTAATATTTACATTGAAATACGGTACTATACTTAGGTGTAGAGCCGTATTTTATGAACATACCCTACGACAACTTGTTATTTTAGTGAATTATTTTCAAATTCAAGTATTTTTGAACACATAGAAATAAAACGCAGTTTTATTCTTTCGTCATACAAGCCTATTTGCCGAAAGGCAAACTATGTGTGTCTTTAGTTTTTATTTACTGAATTTCTTGATGTGTTCCATGTGCTAAAAAGGAATCTTTTGTGCTTTTTGTGGTGTAATTTCCTCCTTTGGTTTTACCCACCTTATTCGTTATAATACCTAATTATTCAACATTACAAAACTATGAACCCACTTGTAGATGATTTTATAAATAGTGCTGATAAATGGCAGGACGAACTGGAACAATTGAGGTACATCGTGCTTGATTGTGGATTGACAGAGGAAGTCAAATGGAGCATGCCTTGTTACACGTTTCAAAAAGCAAATGTGCTAATTTTGGGTGGGTTTAAAAATTATTGTGCGCTGTCGTTTTTTAAAGGGGCTTTGCTGTCCGATTTTGAGCAAATATTGATCCAACAAACAGAAAATGTACATGCAGGAAGACAACTTAGATTTACCAAAGTGATTGAAATTGTAGAACTAGAACCTATTATCAAAGCTTACATCTTCGAAGCCATAGAAATAGAACGCGCTGGATTGAAAATTGAACCTAAGCAACATGGTGAATTGAAATTTCCTGAGGAGTTTAATATAAAAATTAAAGAAGACACCACCTTTAAAAATGCATTTGAATCACTAACCCCTGGACGCAAAAGAGCCTATCACATGTATTTTTCCGAACCCAAACAATCACAAACGCGTGAAGCTAGAATAGAGAAATCTACACATAGAATCTTGATGGGCAAAGGATTGAATGATTGCATTTGTGGCTTTTCACGTAGAATGCCTTCGTGC
>CAIUKZ010000238.1 GCA_903899865.1 uncultured Bacteroidales bacterium
AAAGAAACAGTGGCTTCAGCTCGAATGATAGACGAATCAAAGATCAACACCAAAGAAGTACAAATCTTGACAAGGGTAAAAATCAAAAACACCTCTACCAATCAAATCATGACCTATATGATAGTATCTGAGAGTGAAGCCAACTTCAAAGAAGGTAAACTGTCTGTGACTACTCCTATAGCCAAAGGTCTGCTGGGCAAAAAAGTAGGCGACAAAGCCGAAGTGCAAGTTCCCTCAGGGAAAATAGAATTTGAAGTAATAGAGATTTCGCTCTAAAGCAGCTATAAAAAGACTGATTCTAAAAATAGATGGGTTAACCACTGAACACAATTGATAATTGATAATTGATAATTGAAGAGACGTCGCATGCGGGACTGATAAAGCTTCTTTTGAACACGAAGACACAAAGTCACAAAGTCGTTATCGCCGTAGGCAAAATATCACAAAGTAAATATCGCCGTAGGTATTAATATAAAACGTTACAGAACCAAAGAAATTAGACACTAGACTTCGACACAATGACCATTTTTAGCAAAATAATTGCGGGAGAAATTCCATGTTATAAAATAGCGGAGAATGAAGACTTCTTCGCTTTTTTAGATATCAACCCTTTGGCACAAGGGCATACGCTTGTTGTTCCGAAAATGGAGGTGGATTACCTATTGGACTTGGATGATAAAACGCTGGCTGACATGATGCTGTTTGCAAAGAAAGTAGGAGTGGCGATTAAAAAAGCTATTCCGTGTAAAAGGATTGGTCTTACCGTTATTGGGCTAGAAGTACCACACGCCCACATTCATCTTATCCCAATAAATAGTGAGGCGGATATGAATTTCCATAAACCTAAGTTACAACTTAGCGCTGATGAAATGAGCAAGATAGCTGAACTTATTCGCAGTAAATTCTAGTCGCTAGGACCAATATCTCTCCATATCCATCCGCTTTCCCATCACATAGATCGGATACTTTATTTAGTGATGAACGATATTTTTCCCTCAAGTTGTAATTATTGTTTTGGAACCTCAAAATTGACTTTAAACTTTATATCATTAGACGCAGCTCCTACCATAATTTCGAAAGTGCCTGGTTCTAACGCCCACTTCATATCCTTGTCATAATAGGATAGTTTTTCCTTGTTGAGAATAAATTCTACGATCTGTTTCTCAGATGGTTGCAACATCAATTTGGTAAAACCCTTTAGCTCCATTACAGGTCGTACGGGCATGGACACACGGTCTCGGATGTACAATTGAGCAACTTCCTCCCCAGCCACTTTGCCTGTATTGGTAATGGTGAATGACACTTTGATTAAGTTATCGTCATCATTTAATGGAGTAATAATAAAATCGCTGTATTCAAAGGTGGTATAACTCAGCCCATATCCAAAGTGAAATTTGGGGCTGTAAACCAAGTCCAGATATCCTCCTTTGTATTCCGCCGAATTACTATCTCCCAAAGGTGGACGACCAGTATGATGATGATTGTAATAAATAGGTACCTGTCCTTCATTACGAGGAAAAGTAATGGGCAATTTGGCTGATGGGTTATAGTCGCCAAACAGTACGTCGGCCATAGCATTGCCAGCCTCACTTCCCAGCCACCAGGCATAGAGTATGGCGGGCACATGGTCTGCTGTCCAGTTAAATACCAATGGTCGACCAGCATTGATGAGCACCACCACAGGCTTGCCCGTTTCATAAAGTGCTTTTATCAATTGTTCCTGTACGCCTGGCAGTTGTAGATTAGACCGCGATGCAGCCTCACCGCTCATTTCACGCTTCTCGCCTACACTGACCACGACCAAATCAGCAGCTTTTGCAGCCTCTATAGCTTGATTGAAACCCACCCGACTGGTATCCTCCACACCACAGCCTTTAGCATAAACTAGGTGCTCCTTCCCCACTCTTTTTAATAAGGCATCATAGAGAGTTGCGACCTCACCATCATCAAACTTGGCCAAACTCCATGACCCCAACATGTCTGTTTTGGATGTGGCAAGTGGTCCTATCAATGCAATTTTTTTAGTTGATTTTAATGGTAAAATTGACCCTGTGTTTTTCAAAAGTACGATGCTTCTTTTAGCCACATCACGAGCTATGATACGGTGCTGCGGATTTGAAAGCACTTGCTTTTCTCTACCTTCATCACAGAATTTATACGGATTCCCAAAAAGTCCCAATTCAAATTTCTTTCTCAAAATTCGCCTCACGGCATCATCTATCAGCGCTATGTCAACCTTTCCACTAGCCACAAGAGCGGGCAACTGGTTTCTGTAAGCACGGCATTCCATGTCCATATCTGTTCCGCCATGAATAGCCACCCATGCAGCCTCAATGGAATCTTTGACATACGTATGTGTCATTAATTCTGCAATAGAACCCCAGTCGCTAATCACAAATCCCTGAAAATTCCAATCTCCTTTCAACACCTTTCGAACCAAATAACTATTTCCCGTTGTTGGAATTCCATTCAAGTCATGAAGACTATTCATAATGGTAGATACCCCTGCTTCTACCGCAGCTTTAAATGGTGGGAGATAAATCTCGTGCAAGGTTCGCTCACTCATATCAGCCGAATTATATTCGCGACCCCCAATTCCAGCGCCATAAGCAGCAAAATGTTTGGCAGTGCACATGATGGCATCCTTGCTTCCTAATCCGGCACCAATAAACCCTTTGACTCTGGCGGCAGCTACTCTGGCTCCCAAGTATGGATCCTCGCCAGCTCCTTCCATCACACGTCCCCATCGAGGATCGCGAGTGATGTCCACCATTGGTGCAAACGTCCAGTTGACACCACCTGCCGAAGCCTCGGTAGCTGCAATTCTGGCTGACTGCTCCACAACGTTCATGTCCCAGCTCGAAGCTTCTGCAATTGGAATGGGGAAAGTGGTTTTGAATCCATGAATCACATCCAGACCGAGTATCAACGGTATTTTCAAACGCGACTTTTGTGTCAATTCCTGCATAGTCCTAGCTTTGTCAGTACCTACTATATTCAATAGTGACCCCACACGACCTTCGGCTATGTCTTTTAATTTATCTCCTTCTGGAGATTTTGGCCCAGTGGACCAGAAGCTTGCATATTGCGTCATTTGACCCACTTTTTCTTCCAGCGTCATCAGTCTAAGTACTGAATCCACTTTCTCGTCAATGGTTTTGTTTTGAGCTGAAAGCTGAAAGCTAAGGCAAAAGCTGATAATTGCAATAAGAATAGATTTATGATTCATTCCAATTAATTGAAGTTCGATACAAAAATAGTCATTTGTTTTAATGCACAAAGCCACTTACACAATTGTGCAAGCGGCTCTGAGTAATTAATCATATAAGGTATTATTGCTTTTTCATCACAAAAGCCGTACGAGCAGGAATATACAATTTCAACCATTCTTTGTCATCTGGCGTATCCTCACCTGGCACTGTAAAATAAGTTAGACTTTGATCAATGAGTTCAAATCCACCAAATCGTTTTTCATCCGTATTCAAAATTATCTTATATGCTCCATGTGGGGCTAATATACCATAGTCAGTAAATGATTTAACGCCACTAAAGTTAAATACAAAAATCAAATCTCCACGCTCATAAGCCAACACCTGATCACCTTCCTTGTCCCAAAGTTGGGTAATGATTTGCTCATTAAAACTTTCAACTGAATTAATAAGTGCCATCATTTCTTGATCGAACAAGCCAAGTGAATGGTAAAGGTAATCCTTATTATCTACCAATTCCCATTGTCTGCGAGCATATTTATAGGACCATCCGTTTCCTTCACGAGGGAAATCAATCCACTCGGGATGTCCGAACTCATTGCCCATAAAGTTGAGATAACCTCCATTAATAGTTGAGGCAGTAACCAATCGAATCATTTTGTGAAGCGCTACTCCACGATCCACCATCAATGTATTATCGCCTACTTGCATGTGCCAATACATCTCAGCATCAATCAATCTGAAAATTATTGTCTTGTCGCCCACCAATGCTTGGTCATGACTTTCGGCATAACTAATGGTTTTTTCTCCTGCTCTTCTATTGGTCAATTCCCAAAATATATGTCCAACCTTCCAATCCTCATCCTTCACTTCCTTGATCAACTTGATCCAAAAATCGGGAATCCCCATCGCCAATCGATAATCAAAACCAATTCCACCATCATCCACTTTGCTTGCCAAGCCAGGAATGCCACTCACTTCCTCAGCTACGGTAATAGCATTGGGATTGACATCATGAATCAATTTATTGGCCAATGTTAAATAGCAAATGGCATCACCATCTTGGTTGAGGTTATAGTAGGAGTCATATCCGTTAAAATCTTCTCCCAATCCATGGCTTCTAAACAACATGGAAGTCACACCGTCAAAACGGAATCCATCAAATTTATATTCTTCCAACCAAAACTTGCAATTAGACAACAAAAAGTGCATCACCGATGGTTTTGCATAATCAAAGCACAGCGAATCCCACGCTGGATGCTCGCGCCTGTTGCCACCATGAAAATACTGATAAGGAGTTCCATCGAAACGCCCTAAACCTTCAACTTCATTTTTCACAGCATGGCTGTGCACCAGATCCATGATGACTGCTATGCCCATTCCGTGAGCTTCGTCTATCAATTGTTTCAATTCTTCTGGCGTTCCAAAACGTGATGATGCTGCAAAAAAACTGGACACATGGTATCCAAATGAACCATAATAGGGATGCTCCTGCACTGCCATTATCTGAATGCAATTGTAGCCTGCTTTGGGAATACGAGGAAGTACATTTTTCCTAAATTCAGTATAGGTAGATACTTTTTCCTCATTGCTAGACATACCAATGTGGCATTCGTAGATAAGTAATGGAGCAGTATTTGGAACAAAATTGTGATGCTTAAAATTATAACTTGTAAATGGACTCCAAACCTGAGCACAATACACTTTCGTATCTTCATCCTGAACCACTCTTCGTGCCCAAGCAGGAATTCGTTCACCACTTTCACCCTCCCATTCTACCAAGAGTTTGTATAATTGTGAATGTGCGATGGCATATTCTGGAAGCCTAATCTCCCAGATACCATTATGAGTCTTTTTTAATTGATAATCACTTTTTCTACTCCAATTATTGAAATCGCCAACAAGAAAAATTGAGGTTGCATTAGGTGCCCATTCTCTAAACACCCATCCATCAGACACTCTATGTAGTCCAAAATACAAGTATCCAGATGCAAAATCAGAAAGCGATTGTCCTTCGGGAACCAGTTTCTTTTGCATGCTCAAAAAATACTCGTATCGACCTGTGATGGCATCGGTGTATGGCTCTAGCCAAGGATCGGATTCAATAATTCCTAATGTACTCATAAACTCGTTTTCTCCCTCTTTTTCGAAAATTAAAATATTAGTTTTATCGCTATCTTTAATTTCAATAATAGTTGTTCACTTTTTGCGCTAAGTAGCCACAATCATTACAGCAAAATTTTAACAATTAGCTTCTTATGACTCACTGTAGTTATTCCAGGCTGATGTGCATCAGATGGAAAAAATATTGCAAATTCAAAAGGCTTAACTTCTATATAGTTAGTAGGCAAATCATTATAAAACTGATAATCCTTTGCAGACTCATACTCTCCAACTGGCAGACTAAGCTGAGTGGATGACTTCCATCCCATCAGTTCAACTCCATCTATCGGTATTTGAATATCAATATACTGACGGTGTATTTCTAATTGACTTTCTTCTTTGGTTTTGACAGGCATTTCGGCCACCGATAAAAACAAATTTTTACCATCAATCTCTAATTTACCCACTGGCAAACTATGCAAATCCAACGATTTCAAATACTCAAATGCTTGTTCAATTCGTGGATGTAAAGCATAATACTGTGAGCTATTGGTCAATGAGTCTAGAATCATGTATTAAAAAAAATGGTTATAATTAAACTATGCAAAAAAACTTTCTTAATCATTAGAGAACCTCATCAACCGTGAAATTCAAAAATTTATTAAAAGGATGAGCACATCGTAGAATCTCGGCTATATCGGACACACAATTATCCGACTTAAGAATTCGATCCGATAATACGTGACTAACCAAGTAGTGTTTCAACTTTAGCAGCTCTGGCTCTACAAAATCCTTGGGAAACCCTTTAGGGATTGTTTTCAATTTATCTTCCTGAAAAAACTCATTGAAATATTTTGTAAAATCAGGATGTTGACGAATGGCGTTTAATTCCTCGATATTATCACAAACGCTCTGGCGGAGTGCTTTAAGCAAATCGGGCTGTGGACACCAGACACCACATCCTACGAAGCTTTCGGCTGGATCCAAATGAATGTAATAGCCCCCTCGCTGGCTCTTACGACCGCCACTGCTGGCTATAAATACGCCAAAGTGAGTTTTATATGGTGTTTTGTCATGCGAAAAACGAGTGTCGCGATAAATTCTAAAAATACAATCCTTTGCTTCTACATGCTTTATCTCATCGTCAAAAGCAGATATCGCCCTAATCAGTTCTTTACTAAAAACTTCAAACTCGGTCTTAAGATATTCATAACGAGATTTATTCGAAAGAAACCATTCTCTATTGTTATTGTCTTTTAACTCTCTTAGAAAATCTAATATTGGTTGGATTTGCATAGAATTGTAGGAATTTGAGTTCACAAATATAGCGAAATTTGTTACAAAATAGGGCTTTAGTTCTAATATTTTTAATCTCTAGGCATCTTTCTAGTTTTTTGATTACTTTTGTACTGAATTAGAGTACTGTCGTTAACGATTCAGGTGTATTTAACGACCTGAAATACAATCTATCGGCATATATTAATAGATTAATTGTTAAAAATAATGAAAAATAAAATTGACGAACTACTCAATGAAGTAAACAACCTGGCGGCAAAAAACCTTGATGAGTTGGAAAACCTGCGAATCAAATACTTAAGCAAAAAAGGTGAAATAAGCAATTTGTTCAACGACTTCAGAAATGTGGCCAATGAGGAGAAACGTGAAGTGGGACAACTACTCAATGAACTGAAAAATGCGGCTCAAGATAAAATCAACGAACTGAAAAACAGTTTTGACAGTAGTTCTGCTGACCAACAAAAAACAGACCTATCACTTACGGCCGACCCCATCAAACTGGGCACTCGTCACCCACTTTCATTGGTAAAAAATGAAATCATTGATATATTCGCTCGCATTGGATTTGGCATTGCCGAAGGTCCAGAGATTGAAGATGACTGGCATGTATTTGGTGCATTGAACTTTCCACCCGAACATCCAGCACGTGACATGCAAGACACGTTCTTCATTGAGCAAAACCCTGACGTATTGCTTCGCACACACACCTCATCTGTACAGTCGCGCGTGATGGCCAACCAAAAGCCACCCATCCGCTTACTTTTCCCAGGACGAGTGTATCGCAACGAAGCCATATCTTACCGTGCTCACTGCTTTTTTCATCAGGTAGAAGGACTTTATATTGACAAGAATGTTTCATTCGCAGACCTCAAGCAAGCCTTGATGTATTTTGCCAAAGAAATGTTTGGTGCCGAGACTGACATACGACTTCGTCCATCCTATTTCCCATTCACCGAACCAAGTGCCGAAATGGATATTTCATGCAATATCTGTGGTGGCAAAGGTTGTCCATTCTGCAAACACACTGGCTGGGTAGAAATTTTGGGTTGTGGCATGGTGGACCCCAATGTACTTGAAAACTGTGGCATTGACTCCAAAGTCTATTCTGGATTTGCATTTGGCATGGGTGTAGAGCGCATCACCAATTTAAAATTTCAAGTTAAAGACCTCCGACTTTTCTCGGAAAATGATGTACGCTTCTTAGAGCAGTTCGAATCGGCGTATTAAAGATTAGTTAACGAGTAGACAAGTTAACGGGTAGACAGGTAGACGAGTAGACGAGTAAACAATGGACTTCATGAACCGATAAACGCATGAACTTCATAAACCTATGAACCTAATGAACCAATCACCAATGAACTCAATAAACAGATTAACCAACCACCAATGAAAAAAACTCTCATTATCAATGGACATCCGAATGCAGACAGTTTCAACGCGGCTCTGTGTTCATCCTACAAAACTGGTGCACAAAACGCTGGAGCTGAGGTGAAGGAAATAGTGATTAGGGATTTAAAATTCAATCCCAACTTGGCTCATGGCTACCAGAAACGGACGGAGCTAGAGCCCGACTTGTTAGACGCGTGGGAAAAGATAAAATGGACGGATCATCTCGTATGGGTTCACCCTGTATGGTGGGGAGGACTTCCAGCTATCACCAAGGGATTTATAGACCGACTTTTTCTTCCTGGCTTTACTTTCCAATACCGTGAAAACTCAGTGTGGTGGGACAAACTTCTGACTGGCAAATCGGCTCATATCATTACCACGCTTGACCAACCATCTTTGTATTACCGCTTTGCATTTGGCAGACCAAGTGTGAACCAACTAAAGAAATCAACCTTAGAGTTTTGTGGTGTGAAACCCGTAAAAGTAAGCTATTTTGGACCTGTAAAAAACTCTACCCCTGAACGCAGGAACGAATGGTTAGAAAAATCTCGAAAGATGGGAGAAAAGCTTTTATAAGATATTAGGGCTACAAAAAAACACCGTAGGTGTACCCCTTTGTTAACCCCCAGTGAGCAATGCGAAACTGGGGGTTAATATTCACCCAAAAATACAACCCCGTAGTGGGTTGACCAAGTGCTTTGTATCTGTTGGTGAACCCACTACGGGGTTCTTTCTATCTATACATTGTTAATCCCCCAGTAAAAACTGGGGGTTAACAATGGGCAATCCCTAAGGGATTGATTTTTTTTAAACTCCCAATCCAATGCACAAGTTCTGAACCTACTAATCAATTTATTTGGTCATAATTTGAAACATCCCATTTACTTCACTTACAATCAATTTGTTGTAGGTTAACATCAGATCCTTATAATACAAAATTCAACAATGCTATTATTTTTTGTCCAATAAATAGGATAAAATTAATTAATCACTATCTTTGAAATCAGCAACCCATCAAATCCACACACCATGAGACTCATCATTCAGCCAGATTACAATCGGATAGCCAACTGGACAGCCAACTATATTGCCAAGAAGATAAATGATGCTCAGCCCACTGCCCAAAAGCCTTATGTACTTGGGCTTCCCACAGGCTCAACGCCACTGGGTGTGTATGCACTACTGGCGGAGATGAACCAACAAAAGCTAGTGTCATTTGAGCATGTAGTGACTTTCAACATGGATGAGTATGTGGGCATTCCCGTAGACCACGAACAAAGTTACCACAGTTTCATGTGGAAAAACTTCTTTAGTAAAATTGATATACATCCTGCCAACATCCACATCCTTGATGGCAATGCGAGCAATTTAGAGAAAGAGTGCGAGGAGTATGAGGCCAAAATACTTGCTGTGGGTGGCATCGATTTATTCCTAGGAGGTGTGGGTGTGGATGGACATATCGCGTTCAACGAGCCGGGGTCATCTCTAGCTTCTCGTACTCGCCAGAAGTCACTCACCACCGATACTATACTTGCCAACTCAAGGTTTTTTGGGAATGACAGCAAGCACGTTCCACACAAAGCGCTCACCGTGGGTGTAGCCACCATCATGGATGCAAAAGAAGTGGTCATTCTAGCCAGCGGTCACTCCAAAGCCCGTGCTGTGCGACATGCTGTAGAAGAGCCCATCTCACACCAGTGGACCGTCAGTGCCATACAAATGCACCCCAAAGGAATAATGGTTGTTGACGAAGAAGCCTGCGATGAACTGATGGTAGGGACTTATAAATACTTCTTGGATATTGAGAAGGGGAATCTCACTCAGTCCTGATTGACTTTATGATATTCTCCACCGAATTTTTATTTAATTGTGAGAACGCAAACCACTTTTTACCCAAATCTTTGAGCGATGCGCCCAAATGATACACTTCTGAGTTATCGATTATCAAAAAACGGTCGTGGCTCAAGGTAAATTCTCGTACATCAAAGCCACCGTATTGCTCGTTGGCTTTCTTCACATCCAATGCCAGCTGTTTACTAATGGTTTTGGTCAATAAAAGCACTTCTACTTAGTCGTTTTTCTTGGCTAAATGTGTGAGTGTGCTTTCCTCTATATAATTATCAATAAGCACAATACTACGTTTGGCTGCACGAATAATTCTTGAAGCCAACTCATAAGCATCAAATACCTGCCCATTGAAAAACACGCCTTGATTGGGGATGGCTGAAGATTGGATTTGCAATGAAATTGCATTTACTTTCTCTGCAAGGTTTTCTACATTGTTTTCAATGCGATTCATACGTTGGTTGATGGCGTATCCCTTTAGTAAATAATCTCTTAACACACTAGTCGCCCATATACGGAACTGTGTGCCTTGTTTTGAATTTACGCGATAACCTACTGAAAGAATGGCATCAAGATTATAATACTCAATTTCTCGTCTTACTTCTCTTCCTGCTTCAATTTGAACTGTTGCATTTTTTGCAACAGTTGCCTCAAAAACAAGCTCACCATCTTTAAAGATATTTCGCAAGTGTCTTGAAATAACAGACTTGTCTCTACAGAAAAGTTGAGATATTTGATTTAGAGAAAGCCAAACAGTTTCCTCATCAATTCTTACCTCAATATGTTCGGCAAGTTCGTTTGGATGATATAATATGATTTCGTTTTGCATATATGTTAGCGTTAATCATACTGAATTGATAACAAAAGAGGTATTCTTGATATTTTTAGGTGTCAGGATTCAGAAAACAAAACAACTATCCATAGCCATTCACCTCTACTCTACCCTACCACCACGCTCTGCTTTATGCTCTGTTTTAAGGGGATTAGCGCTAATTTCGGCATTCCATTTTCTGCTTTGATAGATGTCATACGCCATGAACAGCGCTTGACGGAATGATTCCTCCGAAGCGGTGTTTTTTCCAGCTATATCATAAGCAGTGCCATGATCTGGCGATGTACGAATCACCGACAGACCAG
>CAIUKZ010000239.1 GCA_903899865.1 uncultured Bacteroidales bacterium
ACATGAACTTTGAAGTGAAAAGAATAGCATTGACATTTAAAATTTGTATCATCACAGTCTTCTTCAGCAGCTTTAACACTGCTAGTGCACAACAGTTTGCCATTGAAACATCCTATAGCAATCCTGTCAGATTTGGAACTGGTGTCAGCAATACATTTTTACATCAAAACAAAGTAGGTTTGGCAGTTAATCTTCCTTTTTCGAGTAATTTTAGCCTTCTAACTGGTGCTTACTACTCATTGGCTTACGGCGACAAGATGCAATTATTTCCTGATGACGACTATGTGTCAACTCACACTTACGCACAATATGCTGATGTTCCTTTAAAGCTCATGTTTAGTTTGCCAGTGTCTAACACTTTTAAATTCATCGCTTATGGTGGTCCAAACATGAATTTCGGAATTTCACAAAAACAGTTTGTGCTATCCACCTTGGGCACTCAAAGTTCCATGATAAACGATGTGTATGCAGCCAAGTTACTAAGCAGGTGGAATGTTCAAATAGAAGTAGGTGGTGGTTTTCAATGGAAAAAATTCATCGTAAAAGGTGGTTATAACCTTGGGATAAACAACCTGGATTTAACCAAAACATATACTATCTATCAAAGTGGATGGAATGCCACATTGGGTTACGAATTGGAAAATTTATCCCCAAAAAACAAACAAAAAACCACTGAAACAGAATAACTTAAAAAAAATATAATTGTAATTAGCCATTGGGCTTACAGTATGCTCCACCCATTTCACATAATAAGACTAAGAGCCAACTGATTTACAACCACTAATAAAAACACTTAACATGGAGCTATATTCGATTTTCTTGCAGCATCCAGTTATATGCACAGACAGCAGAGTATGTCTTACTGGATCACTATTTTTCGCATTAAAGGGTGAAAATTTCAATGCAAATGCCTTTGCTTTATCGGCATTGGAGAAAGGGTGTGCATACGCAATTGTGGACGAAGCCGAATTTGCTATTGACAACCGTTTTATATTGGTGGACAACGTTTTGAAAACACTCCAACAATTAGCTGTTCACCACCGAAAACAACTAGGCACAAAAATAATTGGCATCACTGGCACCAATGGCAAAACCACTACCAAGGAATTGATAGCATCCGTACTGAAAGAAAAATACAATGTGCTTTACACACTTGGTAACTTAAACAATCATATTGGAGTCCCACTGACGGTATTAAAACTAAAACCCGAGCATGACATCGCTGTCATTGAAATGGGGGCAAATCATCCGGGCGACATCAAAGAATTGGCCGAAATAGCGCAGCCGAATTACGGGATAATCACCAATGTAGGCAAAGCACACTTAGAAGGATTTGGTTCATTTGAGGGAGTAAAAAAGACGAAATCGGAATTGTACCAATATATTCTTCATCATGGCGAACTGATTTTTATCAACAAAGCCAACCCGGAGCTGTTAGAAATGGCTGCGCAAATAGGTTTTAAGTATCCCGAAAAAACCTGCTCCTACAGTTTGGAATTTAATGACACCGAAGCCATGATGGCAGGTCAAGTGACCTACTGCTCGCCTTTCCTGGAAATGGAATGCCAAAACAAAAACGCAGAATCATTTGAGATAAAGACCAAACTAATAGGCTCTTACAATGCCGAGAATGTTCTAGCAGCTGTGACAATAGGTAAATACTTTGATCTGGATGAAATTCAAATCATCAATGGATTAGAAAACTACATACCTCAAAACAACCGCTCCCAACTGACACTTACTGCTACCAATCATTTGGTGGTCGATGCCTACAATGCCAACCCAACTAGTCTGAGAGCTGCAATACTCAATTTTGCACATCTCAATTCCGAAAATAAATGCCTCATTATCGGCGATATGCTTGAGCTAGGCGAACAAAGTGACTTTGAACATCAAGCCATCGTAAATTTAATCAAGGACAATCACTTTGAGAATGTAATGTTAGTTGGCGAAATGTTTTCTAAAACCAAAAACTCATTCCGAAATTTTAACACAGTTATTGATTTGATAGTGTATCTGCAACATCAAAAAATAGAAAACAGCTACATCCTTATCAAAGGTTCAAGAGGTATAAAACTTGAAAAAGTCATTGAAGTCCTCTGAAGATAATGGGGATCAGCTGTTGGCAACAGAAATACCTTGAACCAACTTACAACCTAATTCGAAATATATGGACACTGTAAAAATAGGAACTACAACTAGATAAAATCTAATTAAAATGGACAATCAAACACAAAAAAAAAGTAATGTCAATCTGATTATCATCATCATATCGGTGATAATTATTGCTGGTTTGACGGCTGCATTGGTTTATTTGTTTAATGAAACCAAACAAAAAGACGCAGAAATGAATGAAGTGGTAGAACAAATGAACTTCGAAAAAGAGCAGGTGGAGAAAGAGTACGCTGACCTGAATCAACAATTCGAAGTTTCTAGCTCCAATATCCACAACGACTCGCTGGTACAACTGCTTCAAGATCAAAAGCTAAAAGTACAACAATTGCTTACCGAACTTCGTACCACCAAGTCAACCAATGCCAAGAAAATTGCTCAACTGAAAAATGAATTGGCTACTGTACGTAAAGTGATGATTCAGTATGTAAACCAAATTGACTCGCTGAACACCATTAATAAAGCCTTGACAACAGAGAATGTAGAAGTTCATAAAAAATATCGTGCAGCCTCTGAGACGGTTCAGCAACTTTCAAAAGAAAAAGACAACCTCAACCAAGTGGTTAGCAAAGCCTCCATCTTAGAAATCACCAGTTTCGGCATGACAGCCCTCAACAGCAACAACCGCAAGACAGGGTGGTTTTCACAATCTGCCACTCTTCAGTTCAACTATACTATTGGCAAAAACGTAACCGCACAACCGGGTGAAAAGATAGTGTATCTACGCATCACCAGACCCGACAATGAAGTGCTGACAAAAAGTCCAAACAATGTATTTCCATTTGAAAATAAAAACATCACCTACTCAGCCATGAAAAAATTTGAATATTCTGGTGAAGCTATTAAGGATGTCATTTATTGGAAAATTGCAGAAATACTACCGAAAGGCAAATACAATGCCGACTTTTTTGTGGACGGCAATCGGATAGGGAGCTTCACGTTCGTTTTTGAAAAATAAAATGAAGTAAAATCTATGAATTAAACATCATTGTTTACCTGTTTAATTGTTTACTCGTTTACTCGTCAACTCTAAAATAAATATCTGAAAACATCATGACTTTCCAATCCCGCAAATTCACCAAAGATGCTGATGCTATCGCTTTTGATGTCAAACATCGGAAAACGATAAAATTCAACATCTCTAAATACGATGTAGCTGTGGGAAAAGGGATGAACAGATATGAAAATGTAGAACTTGCTAAATCACAGGCAGCATCTATCAAACGAGATGTGCTTAAAAATTGGGCAACATACCTCCTACAATTCGAAGAGCGAATTACCGCACGGGGGGCTAAAGTTTTATGGGCAGAAGATACGGCAGAGGCTACAAAGTATCTGGAGGAGATACTCAGCGAGCGTAACGCAAAATTGCTTGTAAAGAGTAAGTCCATGACAACTGAGGAAATTGATTTAAATCACACAGCTGAGCAAATGGGATGCGAATCAGTAGAAACTGATTTGGGGGAATTTATCGTTCAGGTGGCGGGCGAACGTCCCTACCACATTGTCACCCCTGCAATGCATAAATCCAAAGAGGACATTGCAAAACTATTCAACGAAAAGTTTGATACGCCTATAGATAGTACTCCCGAGGAAATGACAGAATATGTCAGGCAAATGCTTCGCAAGAAATACATGCAGGCCGATGTAGGTGTGACTGGAGCTAATTTCCTGATTGCAGATATAGGTGGTATTTCAGTCACCGAGAATGAGGGAAATGCTCTCATGTCAACCGCTTTTCCTAAAACACATGTAGTCATTGCTGGTATTGAGAAAATCATCCCCAGACTTAGTGATTTGGGATTGTTTTATCCACTACTGGCTGCACATGGCACCGGACAGCAGGTCACAGCATACAATACCATTTTCACTGGACCACGTCAGTCGGGTGAAGTAGATGGCCCTGAGGAAATGATTGTCATTTTACTAGATAATGGTAGAACAAAACTCTATGCAGATGATGAAGCTTATGAAGCACTGGCGTGCATTCGTTGTGGTGCTTGTTTGAATGCTTGTCCTGTGTACAAAACCATCGGAGGCTACACCTACGACACTACCTATAGCGGACCTATTGGTTCTGTATTAACACCTTTTTTCAGAGGCTTTAAAGATTTCTCTCACTTGAGTTTTGCATCCACACTCTGCGGAAAATGTGTAGAAGTGTGCCCTGTGAAAATTCCGTTGACAGACATTTTATTGTCCAACCGACGCAAGACAGTGGAGCAAAACCTTCGACCAAAAGCGGAAGGGATTATCATGAAAGGATTTGTGATGATGAGCTCCAACAGGAAGACATTTGACGCGTTCCCTGGAGTGCTTAAAAACATGGCTACTGCGCCTTTCAATCATATAGGATGGGGACCGAAACGAATGATGCCGAAGTTTACAAACAAAACATTCTCTCAGTTATACACTGAATCAATAAAGAAATAAAATATTTATCTACTTGTAACTAATAATTGCAACTATCAACCATTTTCACCACATGAGACTTTATATTCAACACCGAATTTCCATTACAATTCTTTTGTTTACTTTACTTATTGCAGGTTGCACCGAAGACAAATATAAAGATTGGCAATTGCTCAATGAGAAATGGCTAACCAACAACCTCAAAAATGACTCCATAAAGCAAACCTCCTCTGGACTTCAGTACAAAGTGATCTATCAAGGTGACCCAAACATGAGAAAACCGAGCGCTTCAAGCCTTGTCATAGTAGATTATAAAGGGGAATTGATAGACGGAACAGTATTTCAAGAAGCAAAAGCAGTTCAAATTGAACTTTCTAGCAATTCTCTAAGACAAGGATGGAAAGAGGGTTTACCACTTATGAACGGAGGAGGGACTTATGTGTTATATATACCTAGCGATTTGGCTTATGGAAAGAACGGAGCAAAGCCTGGCATTCCACCCTACTCTACCTTGAAATTTACTATAACGTTGATAGATTCTCAACATTAAACTCAATGAACCACAATGAAAAATTTCATTTTCATCCTTCTCTTATTTCTTTCAAACTGGTGTTTCTCTGCTGAATACACTGTAAAAACTATCCCCAACCCCACCAAAACCTACCCCTACGGTTACGTAAGTAATCCTGACGGCATCCTAAAACCCGAATCGGTAGAACAAATCAATGTCTTAATTGACTCATTAGAAAAGAAAACAACGAATGAAATAGCCGTGGTGGTGGTCAATTCTATTGGAGACAATGAGATCAGTAGTTTTGGTGATGCATTATTTTCCGAATGGAAAATGGGCAAAGCAAAACAAGACAATGGCGCATTATTGCTGTTTGTAATGGATCAACGCAAAGTGACTATCAAAACAGGTTATGGCGTAGAAGGAGTATTGCCAGACGCTATTTGCAAACGAATACAATATGAATCAATGATTCCAGCATTCAAAGCAGGAAATTATGATGCAGGGATACTAGCTGGTGTTCAAAGCATGGTTCACTACATGCAACAAGAACCCATTAAAAAAGAGCCCGAAAAACCAATAGATTGGACACAAGCAGTGACTTTGGCGTTGGCTGGATTCATACTGCTTATGGTAGTAGCACTGATTTGGGTGGACAGAATGATTAAGCAAGCTAATGCAAACCCGACCATGAGTAGCAATATGGCTAAGTATAAAGCCATTAAAACTCAGTTGTCAGGAGTAATGAACATCACTGCGGTAATTTTACCTTTGTTTGCATTAGGTGGGGTGATTTTCTTTTCCCGATTTGCATTTGTATTGCTTGTGATTCCTATGCCACTGGCGTCACTACCAGCATACCTTTACACTCGAATGAAAATGTTTAAGATACGTCGTTCTCCTATATCTTGTACTGCATGCGACGGCACGATGCACCTTCTATCCGAAAAACAGGAAGATGCACACCTCAAACTATCACAGCAATTTGAAGAGCAGCTACATGCAGTGGACTATGATGTATTTGTATGTGACAAATGTGCGAATCAAGCCATTTTTACGTTAGACAAACCAAGTGCTTATACCGAATGTCCTAAATGCAAGACCAAAGCCTATATCCTTAAAAGCAAAAAGACGATAGTAGCACCCACGTATTACAGTGCAGGTAGCGAACGCCTTACCTACATCTGTAAATTCTGTGGACACGAAGAAGATGAAAACCACAAATTACCAAAATTGAATGGGGGCAATGGGGGTTCATTTTTAGGTGGAATGTTAGTAGGCTCAGCGATGAGTGGTAGAGGTGGATTCGGTAGTGGAAGTAGTGGTGGAGGTTTCGGAGGAAGCTTTGGTGGTGGAGGTTTTGGTGGAGGGGGTGCCAGCAGTGGCTGGTAATGACTGACAATGTGTCAAATTACGAAAGCTTAACCCTTTATATGTCAACAATTGCAATATCGGCATTGTTTTTGTCAATAGCATTTGTAAAATTTATAGTATTAACTGCCCTTATTTCTTTATAGTAAAGGCTAAAACAACAAGTAATGAAAAAAAATACAATTATTCTAATTTCGATTCTGGGTGGAGTAGCTATTCTGTTCTTATTGGGAATCAGTACTTACAATGGATTAGTGGCAGCACGCAATGATGTTGATAGTCAATGGGCAAACGTACAAAGTCAATACCAACGTCGTGCAGACTTAATCCCTAACTTGGTAGCCACTGTCAAAGGATACGCTACGCACGAAAGTTCTACACTGGAAGGTGTAATTGCAGCACGTGCCAAAGCGACACAAATCACTGTTGACCCAGAGAATCTAACACCTGAAAAACTTCAACAGTATCAAGCAGCGCAAGGTCAATTATCGACTGCTTTGGGCAAGTTATTGATGATTTCTGAAAACTATCCTGACTTGAAGGCAAATCAAAACTTTATGGAATTACAGGCACAACTAGAAGGAACAGAAAATCGAATTTCTGTGGAGCGTGAGCGGTTTAATAATGCTTCAAAATTATATGACAATAAAATTGAGCAATTCCCAGGAGTGATATTTGCACCAATGTTTCATTTTGAGAAAAAACCATATTTCGAAGCAGAAAAAGCAAGCCAAGCTGCTCCAAAAGTTCAGTTTTAAAAGTACATTCACATGCCAAACAAAGAATACACGTTGGTAAATGACCGCTATGAAAATGCAGTAGGATATTCACGCTGTGGCGCTAGTGGTCTGAAACTACCCCGAATATCTCTCGGACTATGGCATAACTTTGGCGATGTGGACAATCAAGAAGAGGCGCTACGAATGATTCGTTGCGCCTTTGATCATGGAATTACCCATTTCGACCTAGCCAATAATTATGGCACGCCCGCTGGCAGTGCTGAAGTCAATTTTGGAAAAATACTCCAATCCAACTTTCAGTCACACCGCGACGAAATGATTATAAGCACCAAAGCTGGGCACCTAATGTGGCCTGGCCCTTACGGCGACGGTGGGTCACGTAAATACATGATAGCCAGCCTCCATCAAAGCCTAAAACGGATGCAACTGGACTATGTGGATATATTCTACTCACATCGTTATGACCCCAACACTCCTTTGGAAGAAACAATGGGCGCTTTGTCTGACATGGTAAAACAAGGGAAAGCGCTGTACGTGGGAATTTCTAAATACCCTGTTGAGAAGGCTAGAGAAGCATACAAGCTACTCAAACAAAATGGCACACCCTGTCTTATTAATCAGGACAGATACAGCATTCTTACTCCACAGATTGAAGACCAAGTGCTGCCACTTGCCAGTGAACATGGTGTAGGCTGCATTACATTCTCACCTTTGGCACAAGGGCTATTGAGCGATAAGTATTTGAATGGCATACCAGATGATTCGCGAGCTGCTCATAGCTATGGCTTCTTGCAAAAAAGCCAAATTACCGAGAATAAAATAGAGAAAATACGACAATTAAATGAGATTGCCATACATCGTGGACAGTCGCTGGCACAAATGGCATTGGCTTGGTGCCTTAGTAGTAAATATGTAAACTCTGTAATTGTAGGCACCAGTTCTGTGGCCCAACTTAAAGAGAACATACAAGCATTAAACCATCTAGGTTTCTCAGATGAAGAACTTACACAAATTAAAAAACTTGCTCAATAAGTTCATGCAGACGAACCTTGCTTGGAAATACACATTTTTGGGAGTTATTATCATGACTTTTGTCGCATGTAAGGACGAAGTGTACTCTCCCGTTCCAAACCTGCCTGTATATCTAGATCTTAATCTGACAGCAACTTATCCGAATTTCAAAAATTCTATCAACCAAGTATTGCTTTTCGAAAAACCTATCAAAGCTACAGATAGAGTCGGATGTGGAGGAATAATAGTCTATACAGGCTTTGATGGAACTTATTACGCATTTGACATGTGCTGCCCACTCGAGGCTAAATATGACACCAAAGTGCGCCCAAATGAGAGCGGACAAGCTGTATGTGACAGTTGTCATTCTGTTTTTGAAATAGGCTATGGCATCGGAAACCCATCGTCGGGCAAAGCCAAACACCCATTAAAAAGATATAAAGCCTTTTTAAGTGGCGACATATTATATATTAGTAATCAATAAATTACTCACTTATTAAAAAATTCATTCCCGTGAAAGCTTATCATTACCTATTGCCCATTTTGTCTTTTAGCTTGTTTCTTAATTCATGTAAAACATTGCAGATTGACAAACCAAAAGAGACCTATTTACCCTCTAGCATCGCTCCATCATTGTCTGAATTGCCAATGACGGTAGAACTGGATGTCAAAAAACTGGAGGCGTCAGTAAATCATAAACTTGTAGGTACACTTTACGAAGGATCAAACATTGGCGGTCAAGATCTAACTGTGAAAGTTATTAAAGTTCAAAATTTCACATTCACGGTCAAAAACAATGTAGTAGAATATAAAGTCCCATTGAAAGTATGGGCGAAATTTGGATGGAAAGTAGAAAAATTGGGATTCTCAGTTGGTGACACTTACGAAGTAAATGGCGCCATTGCACTGACATTCAAAACGGTAATAAGCATAGACAAAAATTGGAAACTCGTAGCAAAAACAGCATCGTCAGGCTATGAATGGATAGAAACACCTAAAGTAAGTGTATTGGGGGTAACTGTACCTGTGAAACCAATAGCAGACTTGGCTCTAAGCAAATCCGACAAACTGATTGCAGAACAAATTGACAAAACATTAGCTGAAGGTGTAGATACAAAAAAATACGCCCTACAAGCATGGATGCAAATACAAAAACCAATTCAAGTTAATGCCGAACACAATGCATGGGTGCGAATCACCCCTCAAGATGTGTTGATGTTCCCACTCACTAGTGTTGGGAATAAACTAAACATCTCATTTGCACTCAATGGGCAAGTGGAGTCATTTGTAGGAGCAAAACCAAGTGAAAACACAGCTGTTGCATTACCTCCTTTTAAAACTGTAAACCGCATCCCCGACCAGTTTAACCTAAACATTGGAGCCGATGTCACTTTTGAGGAAATCTCCAAAGTGGCGAAAAACCAGTTGGTCAACAAAACATTTAAGGACGGTAACAAAACCATCACTGTTACCGACTTGGAGGTGTTTGGGAGTGCTGGGAAACCGATTTTTGCGATTGATGTAAAAGGATCATTGAAGGGTCGAATTTATTTCACAGGCAATTTGGTGTACAATGCAGAAAAAATGCAAGTAGAAGTTACTAATCCAGAGTTTGAAATCAACACCAGCAATGCATTGGTGAAATCAGCAAGTTGGCTACTACACGGCACAATTCTAAAATCATTATCCCCTTACCTATCTTACTCATTGAAAGATAACATGGATAAAATGAAAAGTGACATTAACCAGATGATGTCTAATTTTTCTATCACTGATGGCGTTGCACTCCAAGGGAAAATCAATGACATCAAGTTGATTAACTTGAGCCTGGTGCCTGGTGCTTTGAGAATAAGTGCCAACTTGAAAGGGAATGTTTCCTTGAAGGTAGAAAATTTGAACCTTTAAAAAAACAATTCGTCTATACATAGGTGTTTTGCAAATAGCCTCATTTTCCGTATTTTTGTGCGTTAATAGGTAATTTAAATTGAGTAAGCCACGACCAAACATTATTTTTGGTCAAACGAATGAATTAGTAAACATTACTAACTTCACATCCCCTCTGCAGTTTATCCCGTCATAAACGGGAGAGGGGCTTGGGGAGGCTCTATAATAAAAAGATGAAAAAAAAATCCAATAAGTTGACCCCATTCATCGAAAAGATGCGATTCAAATATCGTGTCTCGGTGCTGAATGAAAACACCTTAGAGGAGTCATGGCATATCAGACTATCAAGAGCATCAGTGTTTGTGTACGTGTCTGCATTTTTACTTTTTACATTTGTATTATTAACCTTGTTGATTCTCAACACACCTATTGCCAACTATCTACCAGGATATGGCGATGATGGCAACCGACCAAAAATAATTCAGCAATCAATGCTCGTTGATTCATTGGTACAAAAAAATGCCATGAATGATGATTACCTCTACCTAATAAAGCAAATAGTGCTAGGTAAGGTAAAACCCGATTCTATTCGCTCACTAGACTCTGCAACGATCAAAGAAAAAGCAAAAACATTTGTTACTCGTTCAGACAGAGAGAAAGAGTTTACCGAAAAATTTGAAGACGAAGAAAAGTATAATTTAGCATCCATTGACAGCAAACCGGCAGAGGACATGTATGTGTTCTTCAGACCTACCAAAGGGGTAATATCGTCATCTTTTGATAGTAACAATGGGCACTATGGCATTTATTTAATCACTTCACCCAACGAATCCGTTGTGAGTGTATTGGAAGGAACCGTACTTTTTGCTTCATTTACCTTTGACGATGGGTATGTAATTCAAGTGCAACATCAAAACAATTATATCTCCATCTACAAGAACAACACCAAACTGCTTAAAAAAGTAGGTGAAAGGGTCAAAGGCGGCGAAAGCATAGCCGTCACAGGCAGCTCGAATGGAAAAAAAGCAGGTGCACAGTTTTATTTTGAACTTTGGAAACAAGGGAAACCTATCAATCCAGAGGATGTGATTATTTTTTAAAAGAAACATTTTTTAGTGAACGAAAAAAAGAAACAGATAGCCATACTTGGTTCAACGGGAAGCATAGGAACACAGGCATTGGAGGTGATAGCTGACAGTCATTTGGACTTTGAAGTATATGCACTAACGGCCAATAACAATGTGGATTTATTAATTGAACAGGCTAGAAAATTTTGTCCAGAACATGTGGTCATAGGCAATGACAGTCTGTATCAAAAATTAAAAGCTGCACTGGCCGACCTACCCATCAAAGTATATGCGGGATCGGAAGCGATAGCACAAGTTGCCGAAATGCAACCCATTGATATAGTTCTTACTGCGATGGTGGGCTATTCGGGTTTGAGACCCACCATTAGCGCCATCAAAGCAGGCAAAAAAATTGCACTTGCCAACAAAGAAACACTCGTTGTAGCGGGTGAATTAATATGCCAACTGGCAATAGACAACAGAGTATCCATTCTTCCTGTGGACTCCGAGCATTCAGCTATTTTTCAGTGCCTTGCTGGGGAAGGTGACAATGCCATAGAGAAATTAATTTTGACAGCATCGGGAGGTCCATTTCGCACCAAGTCTTTAGACGAGTTGCGCCAAGTGACTTGCAAACAAGCTCTTAAGCACCCAAATTGGGACATGGGCGCCAAAATAACTATTGACTCTGCCAGTTTGATGAACAAAGGCTTTGAGATCATAGAGGCAAAATGGTTGTTTGGTGTCACTCCACAACAAATAGAAGTGGTGG
>CAIUKZ010000240.1 GCA_903899865.1 uncultured Bacteroidales bacterium
AAATACATTGCAAACGAACGGTATAAAAAATGTGTCCATTTGCCAAATGGGACTATAATCAATGCCCACTGAACCAGCACAGTTAGGTGAACTAAATATAGCCATTTGTTGCTCTCAAGCAAATCCAAGTCGATAAACAATCTGACTAGCAGCGCAGTAAGTCCCATGAGCAACAACCAGATTACAAAAAACCAATCGGATGGTTGTGAGTTTTTAGTCACTGCTTTGCTTTTCTTGATGCGGTTTCCCACAAAATCAACTGTCACCACAAAAATAATCAGGCTCTCCACATAGCCAAGCACTATCACAAAGAGGTTTTCACTTCCAAACCAATCCAAAAACACAGTGGTAAATAGCAAAGACAAATAGGCTATCACCAATATTAAGTGCTCTAGCCAACGCACCTGATTATCATCACAACCCAACGCACGCTTTTGGGTAAACATGTGAATGAATAGTTCGCCGATGCTGTTGATGTATTTGGATGGAGTCACCTCCACTTTGGGTTTCCCGATGGTAAACCACCACATGCGGATAATGTTGGGCAATAAGATCACCACCCCTACTGTACCAATGGCTATCATCTCAAAATAATGTCCGAAATGTAGCATGGGCTCTAACTCAAAATGAACTGCATTGGCAAAAGCAATCACTCCCACTAATGCAAGTACAAATGCAGTCAGTGTCAACGGTAAGGATTTGTACAAAAGTCCTGAAAAGCCTGTCCAATCGTATTTAGCTGTCAGCCAACGACGCAATGACATCATCAGTTCACCAGGATTGGCATCTTGAGGACACTGAGTAGAACATTCGCCACAGTAGTAACAGCCCCAAGGTTTGAGAGATGACTTGATTTCATCCTCCAGTCCTAACACACTCAAACGAACCATTTCACGTGGAAAGGAATCATCCTTGGTGGAAAGCGAGCACACTGCTGTACAGTTGCCACAGTTATAGCAAGCATTAAAATTGGCAGAACCAAATGCATTTAGCTCTTTTGCAAATTTTGGATTGATTTTAGCCATTATTTGTTCAATTTATAGGTATAATATTCATCCATATCGTCTATATCGCCAGTTTTGACCACTCCATATTTGACCAGCGACATGAGGTAATACACCACATCTGGCTTAGGCATTGACAGTTTGGTGGTCAACTGATCAATAGTCATATCACCTTCTGCCAGTGCATCGGTGATACTTTTCTTAATCCGTGCAAACTCTTTCAAATTATCTTTCGCCTGTTCGGACACACCGATTTTATCACGGAGGTATTTAGCTGTTTTACCTTTTTCTACTTCTTCCATTGTTCAATAATTATGAATTAGTATTTATACAAGTGCGTCAATCATGCTCATAATCTCCGCACTGGAGTAGGCTGTAAGATTGATAGCATCTGGAGCACACACTGGAGCACACATACCGCATCCTTTGCACACGGTGTTATTGATGACTGCTATCTGTTTTCCACTGTCAGTAACTGTGGAACTGATGGCATCAAACGGACAAGTTTCTGTGCATGCGTCACACCACGAGCATCGGCCGGCATCCACTATCGCCACAATGGGTGGTGTTTCTAAAGAACCCTTACTGATGTATGAATAAGATTTGGTAGCAGCAGAAAGTGCAGAATTGACTGATTCGGTGATATTTTTTGGACTTTGGCAAGTACCTGCTATCGTAATTCCATCTATGACCGTTTCCACGGGTCGTAGTTTCATGTGTATCTCGTTGTAGAACTGATCACGACCTTTGGGCAACTTGAATAAACTACCCACCGTATTGTCTGCCCGTGGCACCATACCAGTGACCAACACCACTAAGTCCGCTTCTACTTCTACGTCCTTATTAAGCGTGAGAATGTCTTTAATTTTAACGATGGTCTTACCATTTTCAACCACGACTTGAGGCGGTTTATTTCCAAACGACTGTAGGTAAATATCACCAGATTTTAATGACTCAGCATAAATCATTTCTTGCTTACCGTAAGTGCGCACGCCACGTGTAAAATGAAAATTATTAAGATTGGCAAACTTCTTACGAGCCATCACGGCGGTATGAATGGTAGTGGTGCAACAATTTCGTGAGCAATATTTATTTTCCCCATCCACCTGCCTGCTACCTACACAATAGATATAGGCTACATTTTCAACTGTCTTTCCATTGTAAAGCAGTTTGCCTTCGGGTGATGCATCCACCAGCTTTTTGAACGCAGGCAATGTAATGACATTGTCAGCCATTTTATATCCAAACTCATTGTCCTGTGGCGTATAAGATTCAAAACCAGTGGCTACCACCACCGAACCTACATGACATTCTGTGGTAGGGGCATCTACTTGAACATTATTATTCAACGTAAGTGTAAAATCACCTATGCTTCCTTTGGCGTTGACCAACTCAGTGTGGGTAAGAATGGTGATATTATCGCGCTTCAATATTTCAGCATAGATACGTTCAGATAATTCACTCCCTTTTTCAGTAGTGCCAAACAGGCTCCCCCACTGTGCCACATGCCCACCTACATTCGCTTCTTTTTCAATTAGCACCACTGGATTATTCTTATCGGATAGTGTAAGAGCAGCTTTCATTCCAGCTATACCAGCGCCAATGACGGCTATGGTTTTTTCGGCTTCAATTTTGATTGGGTTCAAAGCTTCGGCATATCGAGCTTTGGCAATGGCTGCTTTGACAAGGTGTATGGCTTTTTCGGTAGCTCCTAGCTTGTTGTCCGAATGCGCCCACGAGGCTTGCTCACGAATATTGGCATGAACGTATGTATATTTATTGAGGT
>CAIUKZ010000241.1 GCA_903899865.1 uncultured Bacteroidales bacterium
CTTTCGAGTTGTTTGAAAGTTTGTTAACATACCACCTGACCAACGTTCTGTTACGAAAGGCATATTTATTTCAGCTACTCGTTGAGATACTATCTCTTTCGCTTGTTTTTTTGTCGCTACGAAAAGAACCTTTTTACCCGATTTTGCAATTTGTTTCATTGCCGCACAAGCTTGATCGAGATGTGCTATTGTCTTATTAAGGTCGATAATGTGGATACCTTTTTTCTCTTCAAAGATATACGGCGCCATTGCCGGGTTCCATTTTCTTTTCAAGTGTCCGAAATGAACACCAGCTTCTAATAATTTTTCAAAACTAACTTTTGACATTCTTTTTTTTTTAAATTGTTTACATTCCTTTAATAGATCAACATTTAGAGGGTCACAACAAGGTTGCGAGGGTACACTAATGTTTGGATCCTAAACAGCGTTAAATAAATTTTAACGTTTAGAGAATTGAAATTTCTTACGTGCTTTCGGTTGACCTGGTTTCTTACGTTCAACCATTCTCGGGTCACGTGTCATCAAGCCTTCTGCTTTCAATAATGGTTTGTAATCTGCAGATAACTCAACAAGTGCTCTGGAAATACCCAAACGAATTGCTTCTGCTTGACCATTAATCCCACCACCCATTACATTTACTTTGATGTCGAATTGACCAACAGTATCTGTTAAAATAAAGGGTTGGTTGATTTTTCCTTGAAGTACATCAATTGGAAACATTACCTTCATTTCTTTTTTATTCACAACGATTTTCCCGCTACCTTTTGACATGTAAACGCGAGCAACTGCTGTTTTTCTTCTACCTAAAGCATTAATTATTTCCATGATTCTTATTTGAGTGTATCAAGATTTAATAACTGGGGTTGCTGCGCTTCGTGTTTGTGCTCAGCCCCTGTATAAACTTTTAAATTGGTGTACAATTTACGACCAAGTGTATTTTTAGGCAACATTCCTTTTACCGCTTTCTCGATCAAACGCTCTGGATGTTTTCTTAACATTTCCTCAGCTGAAGTGAAACGTTGTCCACCTGGATATCCAGAGAAACGTACATATTCTTTGTCTTCTAACTTAGTTCCTGAAAAAGCAACTTTCTCTGCGTTGATGACAATCACATTGTCGCCACAATCCGCATGCGGAGTATAACAGGTTTTGTATTTTCCTCGGATGATTTTAGCCACTTTACTAGCTAATCTACCTACTGTTTGACCTTCTGCATCTACAACAAACCACTTTTTGTCTGCGGTTTCAGTGTTGCCAGATAACGTTCTGTAACTTAATGTATTCACGGTACTTTTTATTAAATAAAAAACGAATAAACCCTAAAATTAGGGGTGCAAAGATACAACTATTGTGATTAAATACAAAAGAAAAGAGAAAAAAAGAAGAATTTATTTCGCTTTAAATGCAGAAATGGCATTTCTTGTGAATTCACTCAATACGAGTCGACCGCTAATTGCAGCGCGATCCATTAAAAGTTGATCCCAATGTGCTGTTCCTTGCCAGAAAATTTGCTTCAATTCGGACATCGCCTCTGGATTAGAAGAGATCAATTGTGTGATTAAGCGCTGAATTTCCAAATCCATGGACGCTGCATCTTCATAAATATCCGTGTAAAGTCCTTTTTCTTTTGCCCATGCCGCTGATCGCCATTCCGTCGCGTTGATGGCTAATTCACTCATGGCTGCTAAGCCGATTTTGCGTTCAACTGCTGGACCAACAACAAATGGACCTATACCGACAGCTAACTCGGATAATTTGACCTCAGCACGCGTTGTCGCAAAACAATAGTCTACGGATGAAGCAATTCCAACTCCACCTCCAACTGCTTTTCCTTGTACTCTTCC
>CAIUKZ010000242.1 GCA_903899865.1 uncultured Bacteroidales bacterium
ACAATTCCGTCCAATAGCTATGCAGGTTCTCGCAGCAGGTGCATTACGTCCACAAGAAGCATTTGAGTATTTAGGAAAATTTCCTAGAATTGAATCGGTGTTGTTTGGTGCGTCAAGTAACGGTCACATTAAGGAAACTAAAGATTTGATTGAGAAAAATATGTAATTTCAAATTTATTCTTTATATTGTGGAAGAATTGTTAACCCATATCAGAGTTTTGAAAAATCACACTAATCAATGAGACATTTTACTCAAACAAAACTTATTTACATTTACTTACTGATAGACATTGTTCTGCTGAACTTTGCATTGGTATGTATTGATGTTTTCAATGAGACTGTTAGTTTGCTTGATTATCATAGGCAAATTGATACAGATGTTAATTATATTATGCATGCTAATCTGGCATGGTTAATAACTTATGTGGTCATAACTAAACAAAATTTGTATCTTAGAGATGGGCTCTACAATCGGGTAAAGCGGATCAGTTCTCGTACGCTGTTCTTTGTGTTTGTAAGCTTGGTAATTGCTGAACTTTTTCTTCCTAAAACATTTAGTAGGGTATTTTTCTTTGAATATTCCATGTTTTTTTATGTGATTAAGCTATTGTTTTATATGGCTTTATACTTGTATCTAGATTTCAGAAGAAGACGGGATTTGAATATCAACAGGGCATTGATCATAGGAGTAAATGACACCAGCTTGAAACTTAAACGCTTGATTGATCACAATCCTGTACTTGGATTTAAATTCATAGGTTTTGTAAGTGATTATGAGGTAGATGGCCATAAGTTGTTGGGAAACACGAGTGAGATAGAAAGAATCATTCAAGAGCAAAAGATAGAAATGATATTTGTATCATTTTCAATTTTTGGAAAAGACCGTATTACGAAGGATTATTTAAAAATTTGCAATAGGTTGGGAGTAAGGATGAGATTTGTACCAGATAATCAAAGGTGGCTCAAATCCAAAGCAAATTTGGAGTCTGTAGGAAGTATAGTGCTTATCAATCCTCAAGAAATTCCTTTAGACGACTTGTATTCAAGATTAATCAAAAGGACTTTTGATATCTTTTTCTCATTAATGTTTATACTTTTTGTTTTTTCTTGGTTATTTCCAATAATTGCTTTTTCAATAAAGCTTAATTCCAGAGGCCCCATTTTCTTTATTCAAAAAAGAACAGGTGCTAACAATAAGCCATTTTGTTGTTTGAAATTTAGAAGTATGTATGTAAACGATGATGCTGATAAAGTCCAAGCAACTAAGAATGATGTTCGAATTACGCCTATTGGAAAATTTATGCGACGGACTAATATTGATGAGTTACCTCAGTTTCTCAATGTATTAATTGGTCAAATGTCAGTTGTGGGTCCTCGTCCTCACATGCTTGAACATACAGCTGAATATTCTAAATTGATAGATGAGTATTTGGTACGACATTATGTAAAACCAGGAGTGACTGGTTGGGCTCAGATAAATGGATTTAGGGGTGTGACCGATGAATTGTGGAAAATGGAAAAACGTGTTGAATATGACATGGAATACATCCGAAATTGGAGTTTTTGGTGGGATATGAAAATTGTTTATTCAACTACTTTTAATAAGAAAACTTATGAAAATGCCGGTTGATTGGTGAGGGCTGTAAAATAAAATAAAATAAGGTGAGCGATTTATTTGTCGTTCACCTTATTTTATTTGAACCATTCGTTCGTATATTCAAAGCTCCATGAATTTCACTCCGATTTAATTCGAAGTGGAAGTATTGGTTTGCGTTTTTCTTGCTTTTAGTTTTTTTACCTCTATCTCTAAGTCCTGAATCTCTTTTTCCTGGTGGTTAATGGTTTTAAGTAATTCGTTTAACTCTTCATTTTCAATCGTAGTTGGGTATTGCGCTTCTACTCTTTCTAGAAAGTCAGCTAAAACATTCATATAGTTCGTAAATGCATCATAGGGAGACTCATACGGACTTCCGTAGCAGTCTTTATGGCTCATATATCTAAAATGGTCGGTGGATTGGAGCATGAGCCAATCGTGCTGCAATGGTCTATCATTACAAAGGTGTACACGTTCGCTGACTGCATACAGTTTGTTTAGTGCCTCTTGTTGGAGGTCATTTCCAGTCCATGCACTGATGTCTTTTTCGTTGCCGTGCCAACTGATGGGGTAGGGTGCTACAATAGCACCTGCCGAATCAAATTTTTTGCTCACTTCAGAAGGTAGCATAAAACTAACTTTTTGCTCAATTGCATTGAATGGCAATGCCCTAAAGAAATCATAGATGCCAGTCTCAGCCGCTTGAAATACACCCAATGCTTCATAACCCATCCACACATTGATTATTTTTTCATTTTCTGGCATGCTAATTATCCAGTCAATAAATTTATTTGCTGTAAGTGGATATGCATTCCATTGTTGATTGGAGAATCTAAAAGAAATATCGTCACTAAGTTTATTGTTTCTCACCAACAGTTTTACTTTAGGTAAATAGGAGTGATTATACACATAGTTTGGACTTTTCCATCCGAATACTTGTCGGGCTTCATCGATTAGGATTGTTTTATATCCAAGTTTTGAAATTATTTCACCAATTTCATCATTATAGATCATTTCAGCATTTCTAAATGCTGTTGGTTTTTTTCCAAACAATGATTCGATTAATTCTGCATGCTTTTTGACTTGTAGCTCTAGCTCTGATGCATTGAAAATGGATGACAGCGAATGTGCATAAGGTTCGGTCAGAAACTCTACACTACCCGTTTTAGCCAGCTCTTTGAAACTGTCAATTACTTCCGGAGCGTATTGTTCTAGTTGCTCAAGAGCTACTCCAGAGATAGAAAATGCACATTTAAACTTTCCGTTAGAACTACGAATCATTTCACTTAGCACTTTATTAGAAGGCAGATAGGCTTTTTCCACCAAATGACGTATACGTTGTTCGGTTTGGAAATCGTCGTAATAATAATGATCTTGACCTATTTCAAAAAATCGGTATCTTTTTAAGCTAATAGGCTGATGGATTTGGAAATAAAAGCAAATGTTCTTCATATTTTGAATTGTATGTTACAGGTTATACTTCAACGCAACCAGATAAGGGATTGAACGTTTTGAAAAATGAAATGTGATGTGCTACCAGCCTAAAGCATTTTCGTAAATTCGTCTCACTTTTAGACCAGCGTCTTGCCATTTGATGTTGTTGACTTCTTCTTTACCAAGCTCTTGTAGACTTTTGTGCATGGCAGGGTTAGTTACAATGGCATATATGGCATCTGCCATGGCATCAATGTCCCAGTAATCAGTTTTAATTGCATGCGTTAAGATTTCGGCACATCCTGATTGTTTTGAAATGATAGTTGGCGTTCCAACTTGCATTGCTTCCAAAGGAGATATTCCAAAGGGTTCTGAAACGGATGGCATAATATAAACGTCACTTTCGGCAAGCATTTCGTGAACCTGATTTCCCTTTAGGAAGCCCGTAAAGTGAAATCGGTCCGCAATTTTCCTTTTTGCAGCAAGGTCTATCATTGCGTTCATCATATCGCCACTTCCAGCCATTACAAATCTAACGTTTTTTGTTCGCTGTAATACTCTGTGGGCTGCTTCAACAAAGTATTCGGGTCCTTTTTGCATGGTAATGCGACCAAGAAAAGTTACCACTTTTTCTTTTCTAACTGTTTTGGTGAAAGAATCAGCATTTGGGAGTGGTTCCACAGCATTATGAACAGTGGTTACTTTTCTTGGATCCTGATGATATTTCTCAATCACTATTCTTCTAGTCAATTCGCTTACAGTCATGATATGATCGGCTGCATCCATTCCTCGTTTTTCAATGCCATAGACTGTGGGGTTTACTTGACCACGGCTTCTGTCAAAATCGGTAGCATGAACGTGAATAACTAAAGGTTTTCCACTAATCTGCTTTGCAAATACTCCTGCTGGATATGTAAGCCAGTCATGCGAATGAATAATATCAAATTGCATCTGGTGAGCCAATACACTGGCGACAGCTTCATAGTTGGATATTTCTTCAATCAAATTTTCGGGATACCTTCCTGAGAAACCGATACAGCCCAGTTCATTGGTGTGAATTCTACGGAAATCATATTTAATGCCATTTCTCAGCCAAAAATACTCATCAGGATGCATCGTTTTTCCTATGCGCTGGTTTACATTATCCCAGCTGTTCTCTTTCCAGACCACTGGTACATTGCAAGCACCAATTATTTTAAGGAAACTCTGATCTTCATCGCCTTGTGGTTTGGGAATAACAAATGCTATTTCCATGTCATGTTGCATAGACATTCCTCTTGTCAAACCGTAGCTTGCTGTTCCTAATCCACCCAAGATATGAGGTGGAAATTCCCAACCAAACATTAATGCCTTCATACTATCTCTTCGTTTTCTGATTTTTTCAAAATATCCAATACTCTCAATACTTCAGCTACACTCATAGCAAATGACATTCCTCCATGACCCTTGAATGGTGGATTTCCGTCAAATAATTCTGGAAGTGTACCAACACACAGTTCTGACATTTCTGCTTCAAGACCTACTAGCATTCGTTCAATAAATGATCTACCACTTCGTTTATAAATTTTTAAATATGCCTCTGCAAATGCCCCAAATGTACACGGCCATACAGGACCATTGTGATAATTACGATCTCTTTCTAATTGTCCTCCAATATAGGTTGGACGATATGAACCACTTTTGGGGCTCAAAGTTCTAAGTCCTTTTGGTGTTAATAACTCACGTGTAGTGATGTCGAGAACCGATTTTTGTTGCTGTTTGTCTAATGGAGAATGCGGTAAAGAAACAGCATATATCATGTTGGGACGTACTTCTGAGTCAGCGTGATATCCATCCACATAGTCGTATAAGTAGCTACCATTCCAAAATGTATTTACAAATGATTCGCGCACCATTTCGGCTTGATAGTCAAACAGATCCGACATGTGTTCATCATTTGATTCGCGAGCTAGTTCTGAAGTGAATTTCAAAGCGTTGTACCACAGTGCATTAATTTCTACGACATATCCAGAACGAGGAATGATAGGGCGTCCATTTTCCATGGCATTCATCCATGTAGCTGGTTTTTCTATTCCATTGACAGTTACCAGTCCATTGGTTTGAATGAAAAGTGTGGGATGGTATCCTTTTCTAATATAATTGATAATTTCTATGGATATTTCGCCAAACCGTTCTGCTGCTTGTTTGATGGAAGTGGTCAGTGCATATTGCTGTATGACCCATATAAACCATAGCATTACATCTGGATCGTCCATGGCTTGAACTTTGAATCCAGTTCGTTCGCCACTGATGAATTTCTTCAGATCTTTCATAGCGGTTTGAATGATACCATCAAAATAATCCATACGATTAATGGTCAATGTACATCCAGGCAAAGCCACAAACTGATCCCTTGCCCGTGCGCCAAACCACGCGTATCCTGCTAGCAGATAGGTGTTTTCACCCTCTCTTTTGTAAAATTGCTCGGCAGAGTTTCTTAAGCTTGAATACATATCGTCCCTGGGGTATCTACGTGTTAACTCTTCGTCCCACAATGAGTTAAGCTTTCGTGGTGAGATTTCAGTAATACCAGCAGAAAAAATTATTGACTCTCCTTTTTTTATTGGCATTTCAAAATAGCCAGGGACTAATAAATCTTCTTTGTAGTCATAACCCCTTTCTTGTTCTTTGTAATATTCAATGTTTTTATACCAATTAGGGTCATGAACATAGTTTGCTTTTTTTGAAAATTGCATGGATAATTCAGGGTATTGTTCATACAGGCGCATGCTTATGCCATTTTGTAATTCTTTGTATGACTTATCAGCCAAGTTGTTTTCATGGGTCAGTGTGTTCACACTTCGGAATGCCAAGAAGGGTTTAAAACGAAGTGTGGTGGGTGAATGAGCTTCCAATAAGGTGTATCTGAACATTACACGTGGTTCGAACGAAACCAACAGTCGCTCTTTGGACAAGATAACACCACCAACTCTATAAATGGTACGCGCTACTACATCGCAGTCAAATTGACGTATGTATTTGTGACCGTTGGGGCTGAAGTTATTTCCTTCATATTTATGAACCCCTAGATTAAACTCTGCACCGTGCTGAATCACAGTTTCGTCTAGCGAGGAAAGAAGTACGTGATTTGAATTATCGATGTCTGGCAGTGGCATTACTAACTGTCCGTGATATTTACGAGTGTTACAATCAATTAAGGTAGTACTGTTATAAGTTCCTGCTCTATTGGTGCGAATCATCTCTTTAGTAATAGACTTTTCGAGATTGATTAGCAATGCTTTGTCAAAATTAAGATAACTCATTTACAAGGACCGTTTTTTTTTAGTTTAGTTTTATTTTGATATTCAATCGGAGTGGAGTGAATTTATAAAATGATGTATCTAGACGAGGTGACATTTTTCTCAAAAACATTTCGTCTCTATATCGACCGCAATATATTAATTATTTTTTAAATAATCAAGCTGTTTTAAGCCTAAATTAGAGCTTTTATAGTTTTTTTGTGGTCGATTCGAACTGTATTTTTTGCTGCCATTTTCATTTAGTTTTAGCACTTATGTAGTGTGATTATAATAAATTATGTATTTTTGCAGTTATATTGATTTAAATCCAATAATCGCTTAATAATGAAAGAAGAAAAATCAAATGAACTAAATCTCTTGGAATTAATACAATTGTTTTTTAGTTGGATAGGCAAATGCATATTTGCACTCCTTAATGGCTTGGGATATTGCTTAAAAATATGGTATAGATATTTCGTTATAGTTTTATTTTCTGTGTCATTATGTGTTGTGGCTGCTTTGTATTTATCAAGGGATAATGCTTTGCGTTATAAAGTGGAAGCAATGGCTACTCTTAATGGGTGTGATGCTCATGCTGTCAAAGATGTAAGTCGACAATTAGAGTTGTCATTCACTTCAAATAAATCTATTTCATTTGGTACAAAACTTGGTTTGCCTGACAGTATTTCTTCAAACATAAGGGAGTTTCATTCTTATTTTGTGATTGATTATAATAAAGATAGCATACCAGATTTGGTGGACTTTAAAGACAATCATTCTTTGAAAGACACAGTCAATGTGAGGGATCCTGAAAAACTTTATTTTAGATTCGTGACTAAGAATGTGATACAAGTACCGCAGATAGAACAAGCATTACTTGCATATTTTAATTCCAACCCAAGTCTTCAAGGACAATTTCAAGCAAAGAGAAATGCCTTGATCGAGAATTTGAATGTTTGTAATGTTCAGATTCAACGGATTGATAGTATGTCTAAAATCAACTATTTTAAAGCAGACAATAATCAGGTATATCTTGAAGACAGAAATGTAGTTTTAGGAGGGAAGCTTGGAAAACAGTTGTATTATTCCGATTTGCTAGCTATAGAAAAACTAAAACGTAGTACCCAAATGCAACTAGCTAGCTGTAATCATGCTTTAGAACTGCCTTCTGGCTTTGTTGTAATTCCAGAGCCTGTTAATGATAGGATGAAATATGTGTTTTTTTCAATATTGTTTGGATTATTGATTTCACTTATAGTCAGTATAATGCTTGAATATAGAAAAACAATCATAAGTTTTTTGAAAAAATAAAACATAATTCGGTTCAATAGGAGGCTTGTGAAGAATCACAAGCCTTTTGTATTAATCGTGATTTGAAAGTTTATCATTTATACCGTTTGCACAAACAATATAGTCCAATTTCGACTTCGTCTCATTGATACTATTTGTTTGAAGCAACGGCATTAACAACAGTAGACATA
>CAIUKZ010000243.1 GCA_903899865.1 uncultured Bacteroidales bacterium
AAACTATGTGTCCTTACTTTATTAATGAATGAATTTCTAATGTGTTCAATGTGTTAAGTTTTTTTGGACCTTTTGTGGTTAATTTTTTTCTAAGGCTTTTAGTTTTGTACCATATTTTTTAGTCCATAAAAGTCAGAAAAGAGACTTAATCAGCCCGTCAACTGTTAAATTATTTTCCTATATTTGCAAAAAAATGATTAATAATGCAGTCACACACCGAACAGTATCAGATAGCAATGGATTTTGCATTGCACACCAATAGAAGTGTTTTTCTTACTGGAAAAGCTGGAACAGGTAAGACCACATTTCTCCATAATCTTAAAAAATCCACTCAAAAACAAATTGCCATAGTGGCACCTACTGGTGTGGCGGCAATCAATGCTGGTGGTACTACCATGCACTCTTTCTTTCAACTCCCCTTCAATCCCTTCACGCCAACCATCGAAGGTCGGAAAAATTTGATAGAGAAGATGAAAATGCAGGGTAATAGACGAAAAGTGCTGCAAGAACTTGAAATACTGGTTATTGATGAAATAAGCATGGTCAGAGCCGATGTGCTCGATGCGGTGGACACCATCCTTAGGCATGTAAGGTACAAAAACAATGTACCATTTGGTGGAGTACAGATGATATTTATCGGTGACATGTTTCAACTATCACCTGTAGCGAGTGATGAAGAATGGAGGCTGTTGTCTCAATATTATGAAAGTCCTTACTTTTTTCATAGTCAGTGTGTGTTACAGCAACAGCCCATCTACATTGAGTTGGACAAGATATTTCGTCAAAATAATGCCAACTTCATCAAAGTTCTGAACGAAGTCAGAAACAATTGCTTGTCCAACGAAGGATTGGCTCTATTGCAAAGTAGATACAATCCGCTATTTGTTCCACCTGCCGATGATACCTACATCACGCTCACTACTCATAATTTTAAGGCAGATCAAATCAACGCTGAAGAATTGGTAAAAATTAAGGGTAAAATCCATTCCTTTGAAGCTGAAATAAGTGGAGAATATTCAGAGAAAAGCTATCCTACCGAAAAAACACTCGAACTCAAATTGGGCGCAAAAGTGATGTTCTTAAGAAATGACACAGAAACACCACGTCGATTTTTTAATGGGAAAATTGGTGTTATTGAAAGTCTTGAGGAGGATACAATTCGAATCAAATGTCCAGATGATGACTATCCTATTGAATTAGGAAAAGCTGTTTGGGAAAATATTCGCTACTCCACCAATGCCACCACCAAGCAAATAGAAGAAGAGTTGATTGGGAAATTTACACAGTTTCCACTCCGACTGGCATGGGCTATTACCATTCACAAAAGTCAGGGATTGACATTTGACAAGGCAGTAATTGACGCTGGTAGTGCGTTTGCAGCAGGTCAAGTATATGTGGCGCTGAGCAGGTGTAGATCATTGGAAGGATTGGTGCTATTGAGTAAAATTAATCCAAATAGCATCCAGAATGACAATCAAATAGTGCAGCACGAATCGAACAAACTGCCCATTGAAATATTAGAAAATCAACTCGACGAGTCAAAAAAATCATACAGAAGTGTAGTTTTAAGCACTTTATTTGATTTTAAATCTATTTTCGGACAAGTCAATCGGTTACAAAAAGATACCACCGAGGTGGCCAGTTCATTCAATGATGAGACACTTCCATTTCTCAAGGAAATACTAAGTCAAATCTCATCCATTCAAGAAGTAGGTGAAAAATTTCAAAATCAATTGTCAAAAATCATCTCTACTTTCCCTGTGGATGAAGATTATCTGCAAGAGAGATTGACTGCAGGATGTGAGTTTTTTGAAGGCAAGCTATCTACTTTGATAGAAACTTTAAAGCAATCGCCAGCTGTGACCGACAGCAGAACACATGCTACAGACTACAATGATGGTCTTAAACAAGCCTTTTCGGATTGTACACAAAAGGTGGCATTGTTTCGTGGATTAAAAATTCAGTTTACTGTGGATAAGTATTTTATCCTCAAAAACACCTTTATATTACCCGAATTTTCTGTCAATTCCTATTCAAAATCAGGAACAAGCAAATTGCCAAAATCTAAGTATCCAGAGTTATATCGAAAACTAATGACGCTTAGAAATGAAATTTGCGAGCCCTATAACACTCCCATTTATGTAGTGGCAGGAAGCAAAACATTGCACGAAATGTCAGAATTCTTGCCTGTGTCAGAGAAAGACCTTTTAAATATAACTGGATTTGGAGCTGCAAAAGTTGAGAAATATGGCGCTGCGTTTTTGGATGTCATCAAGTCTTATTGCTTAGAACACAATTTGCAAAGCAACATGCATGAGAAGAAAATCATTGAAAAAGTAAAGGCAGAGAAGAAGATAAAGGGTCAAAGCCAGTTGCAAAGTATGACTGATTTTAAGGCTGGGAAAAGCATTGCCGCCATTGCCAAAGAACGTGGATTGGCTGAGTCAACCATTGCCGGGCATATAGCCAAATTTGTAGAAACAGGTGAGATAAGTATTTATGAATTCATAGAAAAGGTAAAAGTAGAAAGTGCAATTAAACGCATGGAAACTGCCGAAGAAACAGGATCGGTCTATCAGTTACTGTCCCTGATCCTCAACCAAACACAAACTACCCTTTTCATGGCTTGGCTGCGAGGTGGCAGAAAATAAAAAAAAACAATGACAAAAAGCAATAAATAACACTTTTTGATGTATTAATTATCAATTATTAATTATTAATTAAAATTAGGGTGCCAGTAGTAAAAATAGAACTTCTAAAAGGAAAAGATAAAGCTTCGTTACTTCAAATTAGAGATGAAGTGATGAGTGCTGTGGTTTATTCACTTCAGTTGCCAGACGATGATAGGAATGTTCGTATATTGGAATATGAGCCTGACTATTTCATCATGAAGCCACCCTATGAAATGTTGATAGAGATAACCATGTTTGAAGGTAGAACCAAAGTGACCAAAAAGAAACTATATCAGACCATAGTTGAAAATCTAGCCCAAAATGGATTAATGGACAAATCTAAGGTTTTTATTATTCTGAATGAACAACCACTCAAGAACTGGGGAGTTCGTGGTGGAGTGCCAGCTGATGAAATTACTCTTGATTTCAAAGTGGAGATTTAATCTTTACAATTCAAAGAATAAATCGCAATTTATAACACTATAATATAATTTACAACTTACGATTAATGAAAAAATCTGTTTTATTGTTTACTATCCTAATTTTAAGTCATTTAAATGGCTTTTGTCAGTCAACCATTGAAGGCGTTGTTACAGATTCTTTAAATATTCCTATTGAAAATGTTTCTATCTGCTTTAAGGATTCAAAGGAAAATGCGATAACGAATTCAGAAGGCAAGTTTTCAATAAAAACTCCGATAAATACTAAAGATATATTATGCGCTAGCTGTTTGGGCTTCAAAGTTGCTAAGATTGACCTTACCTCAATAAAAACAATGCCTATTAAAATTATATTACGACAATCAACAATTCACTTAAATGAAGTTACTGTAAAAGTAAAAGATGCTAAATCTATTGTCAATGAGGCAATTCAAAGATTAAATAAGAATTATTCTGACAAGAAAATCAAAGTGAATGGTATTTTTAAACATTTAGTGAAAGAAGATGGACAAAACAAATTTCTATTTGATTGTAATTCCAATTTGTATGTCAATAACTATAGAAAAAAAATTGTATTACCAAAAGTCGGTTTATATCCATTAACCGAAGGAGAAGTAGTTGACTATGAACTTTTTAAAAGCGATAAAAAATACTCCCATTATACTAACCCTGTATTATTAATGGAGAAGTTTTATATTAAAAACCATCCATTTATTTTCAACTTCAAAGATTATAATTTTTGGTATGACTATCAACTTGAATATGAGGGAGATAATGTGCTAAAAATAAGTTTTTCTCCAAGTAAATTGGATGACAAAAAAAATCAATTTCATGGTTATTTGTACATAGATGAAAAAACTTATGGATTTTTGTATTTCGAATACAGCTTATTACCTAATAAGCAAGAATACATTAAATTTTCCAAAACTGGTGGATGGAAAAATTTAGAATCCACTACCAAAGTAATGTATTCGAAAACTGATGACACATTCAATTTAAAGTATATAATTACAAGTTTAACTGCAAAAGTATATAAT
>CAIUKZ010000244.1 GCA_903899865.1 uncultured Bacteroidales bacterium
CACACGCTACAATATATTTTTTTACTGAAAATAATTGTATGTTTGCAATTTTGAATAGCTTGCTACGTTTATCAAATAAAAAAATATGACTCACGAATACTTTCATACAACAACAAAAGCTTACTTTTCTGTTCAATCAATTTCCGATTATGTAAAAAAGCCGGAATCAGCAGGTCTGAATAAGTGGTTTACTATACTTATAGTTTGCGATGCCGAAGGCGATATGTCTATAGATGAGCATTTTTTGCCCATTAGTAAGCCCATAGCCATTTTTGTAACCCCTGGACAACACACCGATATTCCGAACGATACAGAGGTAGAAGGTTATGCAATTTCGTTTAATCAAGAGTTCTATTGTATCGAATATCACGACAGTGAAGTATCGTGCCAAGGCTTGCTTTTTGTAAACAACTTCAGTTCGGTTCATTTTTTACTCGACCAGCATCAACTTGCCATCTATTCCAACACTGCTAAAGAGATGATTGCTGAATTGGACAACATGGACTCTTTACAAGATGAGATGCTGAAGAATCTTCTAAAAAACCTTCTTATTCGTTCTAACAGACTATTTCGTGCGCAGATGAGTATTGACGGAGCTGAAGATGCAATTATTGATTTTGCAAGAAAATTTAGCGATCTGGTTGAGAAACATTTTAAAGAAATTAAAAAGGTGGATAGTTACGCCGAAATGATGGGCATAGCTCCAGCATCATTAACAAAAAAACTACAAAAACTTGGAATTGATTCCCCTTCTAGAATTATAAAAAACAGGGCGGTAACCGAAGCCAAACGGCTGTTGATATACACGGATAAATCAGTCAAAGAGATTTCTGCGATCATTGGATATGAGGATCCATTTTATTTCAGCCGCCTATTTAGCAAAGAAACTGGTGTTTCGCCTAGTGATTACAAAAAGCACCACACAAAATCATAAGAATACCAAATTTGTCCATTATTTAAGAAAATCAATCCATTCCAAAGGAAACTGATAAGTTCTAATTTTGTTTCATTATAAATTTAAAAAATCAAATTATATGAAACAGAAAAGTAAATTTGGTATTGGATCGCTGATATTGGCATCCAAGACTCTGGTAAGCCTTCTTATTTTCGCATTGGTACTTACATCATGTTCAAAAAAAGAAGAAGAAATGAGTGAACCACTTACAATGGGTGTCAGCGCTCCTTCGTTTTCTTTAAAATCTTTGGATGGATCTGATGTTGCACTTTCCAATTTTAGCAATAAAGTGGTTGTGCTATTTTTCTTTGGCAACAATTGCCCATCGTGCAAAGCAGCAGCTCCAAGTGTCGAAAGCATGTTAGTAACCCCATTTGCATCAAGTACTGATTATATGGTGTTAGGTCTCGACCAATGGAATGGCAACACAGCCTCGGTGCAAGCCTTTAAAACTGCTACTGGAGTGTCATTTCCACTCCTACTGAATGCTTCCGGCGCGGCTTCTGATTACAAAACTACGTATGACAGAATTGTAGTAATTGATAAAGCTGGGAAAATTGCTTTTTCAGGGAAACAATCTGTAGCATCCGACATTGCAGCTGCAAAAGCAAAAGTGATGCAACTTATCAATCCTATAAATTCTGACCCTAATTCTACTGCCGAAACAGCACCTAGTTTTACGTTAAAATCTTTAGATGGCAATGACGTTGCACTTTCCAATTTGACCAATAAAGTGGTTTTACTATTTTTCTTTGGAAACAATTGCCCATCGTGCAAAGCCGTAGCTCCCAGTATTGAAAGTATGCTAGTAACTCCATTTGCCTCAAACACGGATTATATGGTGTTAGGTCTTGACCAATGGAATGGTAACTCCGCCTCGGTGCAAGCCTTTAAGACGGCTACCGGAGTGTCATTCCCCCTCCTTATGAATGCATCGGCTGTAGCTGCCGACTATAAAACTACGTATGATAGAATTGTAGTAATTGATAAAGCGGGGAAAATTGCATTTACTGGAAAACAGTCGGCTACATCAGATATTGCCGCGGCAAAAACTAAGGTGATGAGTTTATTGGCCAAATAAGATATCGGTTTCAATTTCTTTGAAAGCCTAAAGAAATTGAAACACATCTACATACTGCAACTTGGATTCTCAAATGCTCGTTGCAGTATGTATGTAACACATAAAAACACATACAATCATGAAAACTTTATTAATTATGGCATGTGCATTATTTTCATATTATGGATTAACAGCACAAAATGTGAGCAATTTTGAGTACAAGGATTTGGAAAACAATTCGCGGAGTTTCAACGAACTAAAAGGCGAAAAACTTACACTTATCGATTTTTGGGCTACATGGTGTAAGCCCTGCAACAAGGCAATTCCTGAGCTTAACAAAATCTATGACTTGTATAAAGGCAAAGGTGTAGAAATAATTGGAATTAATTGCGATGGTCCGAGGAGTATTTCTAAGGTGGCTCCGTTGAGCAAATCGTTGCAAATTCAGTATCCTGTTTTGCTGGATATCAATTCAGAATTAAAATCGGAATTAAATATCCTAGTTTTTCCTACCCTTATTATGGTTAATTCGAAGGGAAAGATAGTTTGGATTCACGAGGGATTCGTTTCTGGCGATACAGAGATAATAATTTCAGAGATTGAAAAACAATTAAAGGAAAACTGAAAATGAGCAGGATAATCTTGTCCTTTATTCTTCTTGTGCTTTTTTGGAGCATTAATTTTCGGTTGCAAGCTCAGTTAAATGGAAACAATTTGGCGGAATATCAACATGGCCGATTGCCTAACGATACATCTTCTACATCAACCCTATACGACCGATTGGTGGCCAACTACAATTATAAGTTCTTAAAAGCAAGTGCTACGATAGAGCAGTTTAACACACCACTTGCAGGAAGCAGTTATGTGAATCTATCTCAATTTTCACTCCAATACAAATTAAAACCATTGGAAATAAAAATCGGAAACTATTACGAAACTATAGGAAGAGGCTTATTATTAAGGTCTTTTGAAATTCCTGGTGCAATTCTACAGGACTTAAGTTACAGGTCGCGTCACTATTTCAATCGTGATTTGTTAGGAATTAGTGCTAAGTATAATTATAAGAATTTCAAAACAAAAATTCTTTATGGTAATCCACTGAATTACGTTTTTCCTCCCACGCAGAGCTTTAACGATAGGAGGTCTGATGCAATTTTTGCTATTAACGCCGAATATAGTCTGAAGAAACAAACAATTGGTATAGCTGCCATGAAACATACAAATGGAGGAAATGAAAATGTATTTTTAATGGGGAATGTTTCGGGTAGTATTACAACAGGTATTTCATATTATACCGAACTTGCTAAAAATGTTAGCGACTTTAAAATGGATGATTTTTCCACCCAATCGTCTTATGCATTCTACAGTAGTTTAAATTATTCAAAAAACAGTTTTGGATTAAGTGCCGAATACAAAAAATACAACAATTTCCTTATTGGTTCTGGAATAAATGAACCTCCTGCCTTAATAAAAGAACACTCTTATAAAGTCTTAAACAGAAGTACACATGTACTGCAACCAACAAACGAAACTGGATATCAGATTGAACTTTTTTACACCTTCCTCAACCAATCAACTTTGACATTTAACAATTCTATTGCTATAAATCAGTTTGGGAATAGAACAGTGTTTCAGGAATTCTTTCTCGAGTATGACTTTCCCATTTCAGAAAAACACTCTGCAAAGGTTTTTGCCGATTATGCTGAAGACCCATTTAAATTAGAGGAGCAAAGAGTATCTGCTGGGTTAAGCACCGATTGGAAAGTTTTCGGGAATTCATCAATTAAAACCGACTACGAGTTTCAAACATTTAAACGATTAGGCAAGAAATATCAAAATCATGTATGTGTATTGGGATATGCCTATAAATCGAATATCATTTGTAACATCGTAGCTGAATACAGCGATGATTCATTTATCGTTGTTGGTGGTTCAAAAATATGGATAGGAGGATACCTAAAATATCAGGTTAACGATAAAAACACATTACAAGTTTTTGCTGGAGAGCGACGTGGCGGACCAGCGTGTAACGCAGGAATATGCTATGAAGTATTGGATTTTAAAGGAGTTGAATTGCGATTGACCAGTAGGTTCTAATCTTATAAACCCGCACTAATCATTAGGAACTAAAAGAAACGAACAAACAATCCCGTGAGGTGGACAACCCCCTCTTATTTGCACAAGAGCTTTGAAAAAGCCTTGGCAACTAATAAGATAACGACAATGCACTATTTGACCTTAGCAACCTTACTTCGATTGACACATTTGAGATTTGACAAGTAGAAACACCTCTATCAAGTCAGGCAAATATTTGATCAGAATATCCTATTTGTTGCTCAATTTCATCATCAAGCCTTCATTTTCGAATAAAGAATTAACAATTACACAAATAAAATTCGTATGTTTGCATTAATAAAGCTGTCAAGGGGTTAAACATAGCATCACAACCTTGATTTTGACACTCAACCTACCACTATAAAAAAAATTTATAGTAAAACAATGAACACCAACGTATGAGAAAAATTACTGTTTGTTTGATTATCGTTACCTTTATTAGTACCAGTCTGCTAGCCCAAAATAGTCCACAAATCAAAGTCAATGAAAAAAATGACACCACAAAAAAAATACTAATCGAAAACTCGCCAAGTGCTAACTTTTCTCATTGGTCGGGTGGAGTTCACTTTGGTGGAAGTTATTTTAGATCTGGCCCGGGCATTTACTCAAAATACATCTATGGTGGACCCATTCACCCCATTAATATCTCAGGCTTATTCGTCGAATACACAGCCAATCCTCTATTCGGTGTAGGTGCCGAATACAATTACATTGGCTATGGCAGAGATTATGACCTCACTGGCAAAGGAACCAAAACAGGCACTTTCTTGGGTGAAACACAAGACGCTATTGTGTTTATGTCCACCAATTTATCCAACCTGTTCAATCCACAACGACCACTTTACAATAGGGTGTTCAACACCTATTTTGATTTTGGTGTAGGGTTAGGGTTTTACAATTACAAATTTGAACAGGCACCCAACGCTGCATATTCAGGCGTGTCACCTATGTCAAAAATGGGATTTCGATTCGAGTATTCCCTTTCACGAAAAGTGTCGCTCAACTTTGAAGCTCAATATCGATTTTATGACCGAAGTGACTTAGGCGGAAACACCTATTCTACACACTGCGATGCGCTGGCTGTAACCATGGGATTAAGAAGAAAATTCAATGCAACTAGTGGAAAAAGACATGTTCGCAACATCACATTGAGAGAGTATTATCCAAAACCAACACCCGAAAAAGACACTGTATTGTACCAAAAAATGCAGGCTTTGAATGACAAAAACATCGCTTATCAACAAGAAGTCAATTCTAAACTAAAAGAATTGATCCAAGAGAATGAAGAACTCAAAACCAGAATGGAAAAGCTTCGCGAAGATGCAAAAGCCCAAACAATAACAGTAGAACAAAACACCAACACCACCAACGAAACAGTCTTGCTTAAATCCAAACTTGAAAAACTCGAAGCAGACCTCAAAGCTCTCTCTTTGAAAGAAGGAGAAGCAAAGGTCAATGCATCGTTTGACAACATTGAATTTGAAACAGGCTCTAATAAAATCCAGAAAAAATCATTGGCTACATTGGATCAAATAGCATACATTCTCAAAAGCAATCCGACGTGGACTAAATTAAATGTTTATGGGCACACCGACAACAAAGGGAAATTAGCTACAAATGAGAAATTATCATTATCAAGAGCCAATGCCGTCAAAAACTATTTAACATCAAAAGGACTGGAAATAAACATATACACTGTTGGTTTTGGACAATCAAAACCTCTTGCACCAAACACTACAAACACTGGTAGGAAAAAGAACCGGAGAGTGGAGTTTGAAATTTCAAAATAGAATACCCACCACACCTAAAAAAACAGGAGGCTGCAATATTTCTATTACAGCCTCACCTTTCTTATAAAAATTGGTTACAATTTACTTCGCTGAAATAAACCCAATTTCACTTACTATTTTTTGTCCTTCACTTGAAAGTACAAAACTTATGAATTGTTCATATTTTAACTCATTCCTCTTATCCATAAAGAAATAAAGTGGACGAGTCACCGGATAAGATTTATTCTTTGCATTAGCAACCGTGGGCTTAACAAATGATTTACCATCAAAAGACACTGCAAGTGCTTTCACATTTTTTTCTAAGTATGCCAAGCCCACATACCCTATAGCACCTCTGGTTTGACTCACCGATTGTACTATCAATCCTGCTCCAGGGAGATTAAGAGTACGTTTTGAATAATTCTTATGAAGCAATACATGTTCTTTAAAAAACTCATACGTGCCCGAACTGGTTTCCCGAGAATAGCAGGTTATCAACAAGTCTGGTCCACCCAGCTCTTTCCAATTCTTAACTTTCCCCGTAAATACACCCTCCAACTGATCACGTGTCAGTGCATTGACTGAATTGGAAGGATGAACAATTACAGCAAGGGCATCATAAGCAATAATTTTTTCAATGATTGTTTTACCGGCCTTTCTAAATTTCATTTTTTCATGAAACTTCATTGGGAATGACGACATGGCAATATCAGTAGTCCCTTCCATTAATGCTAATAGACCCACACCACTGCCTCCCCCACTAATAGTAACAGTACTTTTTGACGATTTGCCGTACTGTTCGGCTTCCTTTTGAGCTATCGGCAACACTGTGTCACTACCTTTTATCCTTTGTGGTTTGACTGTAAGAGCCATTGCCAAAAACACCACAATCAGTTGTATGGAAAAGCAAGTATTCATCTTCATAGTTTTCAAAATGTTTTTTTAATCTCAGTATAGCCAATGTATCGCGTGGCACATTGATATCATCAGTTTTTAATCCTCAATTGAATGTGAAAAATCAAAATCTATTGACAGTCACAGAGGAGTGCAAAACATGATTTACCAAAAATACGTATAAATAATTTCAAAATTGCTACATAAGCATTACAAAACTATTGAATGAGTGCCTCAAAACTATATTCCAACTTAGCATTTATCTCCTAAATCAACATAAAAATTTAGTATTCAGATATTTAAACTCACATGACAATTGATATAGCATTGTAATAAGTATGAAGCAATTCTGTAACACAGATTCAGTTGCTTTGCATAAAATTCATTCAACTTATGAACCCATATAGATTTTTAATCATTGGCGATAATGAATCCGATTGTATCTCCTTACAGCAAATGCTATTTTTTCAGGGGTATTTTGTGGACATCGTGTTGACAGTAAACCAAGCCTTCGAAAAAAATATTGTAAGCTACAACATTCTTGTGATAGACACAATATCAAATGGACTAGAACTTTACCGAATGATAAAGCAAATGCAACTCAGTAAAGGAGCTATAAATATCCCGATACTATTTGTGCTAAAGAATGGTCAAGAGAACAAATATGTGAGTGTAATGGACAAACACAACGAAGTGATTTACAAACCATTTGACAATCAGGCAGTGACAAAAAAAGTCACCCAACTGATCGCAAGTATCTCCGAAAGACAAACATCAGAATCGGATAATAATACTTCGTTGGTCTATCATAGTTTGATTTTATCTATAGCAAGTAAAAAAGTGATGATAGACGAGCAAGCCATTCGACTAACCAAAAAGGAATTTGAACTACTGAAACTATTTATGGAAAACAGAAATCACCTGTTTTCAAGAAAAGAAATAATTGCACGTGTGTGGTCATCTGAGTCCAGCGTGTCAGACAGAGCCATAGATGTAAATATTGCCCGACTTAGAGACAAATTAGGTATTTACAAGGGAAACATCGTAACCCGACTCGGATTTGGTTACGGATTCGAGGAGTAATGATTCGTCCTTGACATACATACTAGGATTGAACAAGGCTTTTACACAAATAAAGCTGTAATGTCTGTCAATTTTTGAAAATAGGTCAATTGGCTGAGTTAATAAATCGGTAAAAGTAGCTTCGGCAGTCAATGTCCAATCTTTGAAATAATGATTTGGTCGATAATAAGGTGTATATTGAATGAGCTTCATCAGGTCAAATTCTGTATGACTTACACCCGCATGAACGTTCATTGCATCCACCACATTACACTCTTGCTCAATATGTGCAGGAACCATCAACACTGGCTTCTGCAAATAGAGTGCTTCGCAGATGGATTCAAAACCTCCAGTGGTGGCATAGGCTTTGCATGACTTCATGCTATTTATGAACTCAACATCATTTAGCTTATGAAAACTTAGCGTAGAGTCAACCTGTGTAATTTCTTCGGATACATGCTTATTATCCCAAAAAAAACGCAATGAGTGTTCTGCATTTTGCTCATGCCATGAACGAATTTCTGTTTCAAATTGGGGATTTAGCAAATAGCCCAGAATAAAATCACCTTTGGATGCCTTAGCGTTAATTACTTCCTCTCTCAACAATGGTGGAACCACCTCAAAAACACCATCATTGAAATTGGTAAAGTTACCAAAAGATAATGCCAATACTTTCTTGGCACCTAGACATGTGAGTCTTGTAAAAAAAAGCAATCCAGCAATTTCTGACTTGCTCTTATTCGGAAATCTAAAATCATTGTGCATCAATAAGTACTGATGAGCAATACAAATCATGGGTGTAGCTATTTTATAAAAATAGTAAGTCAGTCCACCCAGCACCTCATAAAAGTTGATGACCCTATCTGGCTGATTAAAATCAATTCGTTCTTTAATAAAACGAATGCTTTTCATGTACAGTCGTAACCGTGGGAGATTAAAAAGAATACTTTTGGTGGTAGAATGTCGCTTGCTTTTTGGAGTTGGAGAAAAATTTGGACTTTGAAAAGTGTTAATTTTTGTTTGAATTTTTTGTTCAAAAAACGAGGGTATGATTCTGTTGGGACTAGTGCCTACGAGAACTTCCACCACTTGGTGACCCTGTTGAACCAAAATGTTTCTTAGAGTGATGGCTTGTGTCATGTGTCCACGTCCTTCACCTTGTATTATGAAAATATATCTCATGAATTTACGGTTGAAATCCTAATAAAAAAAGTCTTAAGATACCTTGAGGTCATAAAGTGGAATGGATTTTCTCTTTTGATGCGTGTGTTGCTCGGCTTCACTCACATGATTATACACCTCCCATGTTCCGTCTTCATGCTCAAGTAATGCGGTCATGCTTTCCACCCAGTCGCCTGAATTTAAATAATGAATACCGTTGATCATTGTATTGGCAGATTGATGTATATGTCCACAGATAATTCCATCTGCGTGACGAGCTTTAGCTAGTGTGGCCAATTCATTTTCAAAATCAGAAATATAAGATACGGCTGATTTGACTTTTTGTTTGATTTTTTGAGAAAGTGAAAAGTAATTCAATCCTCTTTTTGCTCTATAGATATTATAAATTCGGTTTACCCATAGTAAAAATGTATAACCCACATCACCAAGCTTGGCAAGCCAAACCATGTTTGAAGTGATATTATCAAATACATCGCCATGTACAACGTAGTATTTTTTTCCATTTCGCTCGTGAAAATGATCTTTTACTATCGACAAATTATCAAAAGTCAAAGGAGCAAGATGGTCAATAAAATCATCATGATTGCCACGCACATAAATGATTTGAGTGTTATGATTTTCCATCATTTTCATAATCACTTTGAAAAATTCGGTATGCTTATGCTTCCATTTCCCCTTTCCACCTTTTTGCAAGTGCCAGCCATCTACTATATCACCATTTAGTATTAATTTCTCGCAGTTAACAGAACGAAGAAAATCTGTTAATTCAGTGGTTTTGGAATGTTCTGTACCCAAATGAACATCAGAAATAACAATTGTTGGATAAAACTTTTGTATGTTTGCTTGCATGATATGGTTGTTTTGTAAAAATATTTTTAACCCTAGTGTCAGCAAAAGAGATTAATAAATATGACTCGTGAGCTTTCACATCAAATTGATATGCAAAATTAACAACAATCTATTTCAAGAATAAATCAAAATGATTACGATAATATTACATTTACAACACAAACCGAACTAGATTCAACCTGTAACATATATGTAACAGAAATGTAATAGAAATTTCATTGGGGTGTAGG